>DASWFH010000310.1:0-47217 GCA_036394355.1 Allostellaceae bacterium
CAGAGCCGCTGCTGCAGATCGCGCGCCGGCGCCGGCATCACCGGATCAGACGATGCGAGTGTCGAGCGCAGCTTGGCCAGGCCCATGAACATTCGTTGGCCTCCGTCGGACGACTCGTCCGACAGTCACGCTAGGGCCGGATTGGTTAATGCGCGGCTAATGCCCGCGAAAAAGGCACCACCAGTGCTAGGCGGATGCGGCAGCGCCTTGCGATTGGGCGCTTTCGCGCGCTTCGAGGCGTTGCCTCGCCTCGGCGAGCAGCGTCCGCACCGCTTCGTCGCTGAAGCCATCCCGCGCCATGACCAGGCGCGTCACCGGGTCGTTCAGCAGCTCATCAAGAGAAGGCTCACGGTTGCGGACGTACATCGGACCTGCCTGCGACACTGCGTCAGCATGCCACAGAAGCGTGAAATCTCCGCTACGGCATCAATGCCAATTTTAGCCTCTTTTGAGCGGATGGCGTGCGCGCAACGGCTTCTGGTCTCGACGGATTCTTTCCGCTACCGTCTTTCTCGGAAAAGCGCTGCATCCTTGCCATGGCCCCCGCCCGCCGATCGCCTGCCGCCGAGGAAGAAGCTCCCGCCGACACGGGAGCGGCGGACAAGCCGCATTACCTCGGCCACCGCGAGCGGCTGCGCGCGCGGCTTCTCGCCGGTGGCGCCGAAGCGCTCGCCGATTACGAGCTTCTCGAATTCGTGCTCTTCGCCGCGCGGCTGCGCGGCGACACGAAACCGCTCGCCAAGGCGCTCATCGCCCGCTTCGGCGGCTTCGCCGGCGTGTTCGGCGCCGACAAGGAGGCGCTCATGGACGTGCCCGGCATGGGCGAGGCGACCGCCGCGGCGCTGCTGGCGGTGCGCGCCGCGGCGCTGCGCATCGCCCGCGCCGAGGTGCAGCGTCGCTCGGTGATCGCCTCCTGGCAGGCACTCCTCGACTACTGCACGATCGCCGCCGGCTATGCCGCGATCGAGGAGTTCCGCCTGCTCTTCCTCGACAAGAAGAACGCGCTCATCGCCGACGAGCCGCAGCATCGCGGCACCGTCGATCACACGCCGGTCTATCCGCGCGAGGTGGTGAAGCGCGCGCTCGCGCTCGGCGCCTCCGCAATCATCATGGTGCACAACCATCCCTCCGGCGACACGACGCCGTCCCAGGCCGATATCGACATGACCCGCGCCGTGGCGAAGGCGCTCCATCCCGTCGGCATCGCGGTTCACGACCACATCGTCATCGGCCGCGGCCGCCATTCGAGCTTCCGCACGCTCGGGCTGCTCTGAGGCCGAGGCGACGGAATAAAACCGCGCCACTTCGGGTCAGCCGCTGAAGCGGCAGGGGAAATCGATCTTGCAGGCACAGGCATCCTACGGCGCCGCCGCGCGCACCTTCCACTGGGTGACCGTCGCGCTGCTGCTCATCATCATCCCCATCGGCCTCGTCATGGCCGACCTGCCGCGCGGCATCGTGCAGAACATGTTCTTCATCACCCACGAATCGCTAGGGCTGACGGTATTGGCCCTGACCCTCGGCCGCTTCCTGTGGCGGCTGGGGCATCCGCCGCCGCCCTCTCTCGACCTCAACCGGCTCGAGCGCGGGGCGAGCGCCGGCGTTCACGCGCTGCTTTACGCCGTGCTCATCATCATGCCGGCGACGGGCTATCTCTTCGTCACCTTGAGCGACATCGATGTCAGCTATTTCGGCCTCGTGCATGTCCCGGCGCTGGTCGCGCCGGACAAGCCGACGGGAAAAATCTTCGGCGCGATACACGTCAGCCTGCAATGGGCGATCTATGCGCTGGCGGCGATGCACATCGGCGCCGCGCTGCAACACTACTTCATCCGGCACAACGACGTGCTGGCGCGCATGCTGCCGTCGCTGCGCGACCGCACGCGCTGAACTCAGCTGCCGACCAGGCTCCAGTTGCCGTCCGACTGGCGGCAGGCGATGCCCGTGTCGCTCTGGCGTTGCCCCGAGATGTTCACGGTTTGCGAATACTGGCGGCACTCGCGCCCCGCGGCATCGGTGAAGCTGCGCAGCGGCCGCACCCGGCCGCTCGTGCCGGATTGCGGATCGTTCCAATCGGCGGGCGCATTGTCGGCGAGCGCCTGGCGCTCGGCGGTGGCCGCCGCTCGGCGCGCGGTGTCGTCGAACCGGCTCCCCAAGCGGTTGCCGAAATAGCCGCCCGCCAAGGTGCCGGCGACGGCCGCGACAGCCATGCCCGCTGCGGCGGTTCCGACCGTCGCTCCCGAGCCGCCCGACGGCGTTTCTGTCGTGTTCTCGATCGTGCTCGCGCGATTCGATGGCGTCTTGACGGCCGCCGCCGGCCCGGGCGCGTCGTGCCCGCCGTAGATAGCGTGACACCCTGTGAGGGCGATTGCCAGCGCTGCCGCAGCCGGCCAATGCAGACCTTTCATCGCCCCTCCCGCCCGTTGCATAAATCACACTCCAGGCGCAGAAACGGGCGCCCCCGACAGGGGTTCCGCGCCGTTCGGCGGGCGCCAGTGAATGAAACCGGTCCCTCGGCTGTTTATGACGCATGGCCCAGGTATTCCCCCTCAATGTCGACGACCTTTCGCCGGACGAGGGGCGCGCTTCGCTTGCCGGCACGCTTGCGGCACTCCACGACCCGTGGACCCTGCTGCGCCATCGCAGGATCGGCGCCGAGGAGGCGGAGCCGGTCGAGGTCGTCCTGGTCCATCCCGAGATCGGCGTGGCGCTGGTCGACCAGGCGCCGCGCGATCCGGCCTTGAGCGCCCGCCGGTTGCGCGAACATCTCGACCAGCAACGCTTCGGCGAATTCTTCGCGGGCGATTTGCCGATCGTCACCTTGAGCGTCGCTGCCGACGAATTCGAGACCATCGGCGAACGGCTCGCTGCCGCCTTCGAGGCGGCACCGCGCCTGGCGGTCGCCGATGCCGACTGGGCCGATGCGGTGATCGAGTTGCTGATGGTGCCCGACGATCTCGCCATGGCACCCGTCGGCGCCGCCGCGCCCTGGCCCATGCCGGAGCCCGAGCTTCCGCCGGCACGCCGCGAGCGCTTCGAGGAGGTGCGCCCCGAGCGCTTCGAGGAGACGCCGCACGACCACTACCGTCACTCGCCGTCGCTCGACCCGGGCGAGCCTCCGCTTCCCCTCATGGTGGATTGGCCGTTTGCCGCCAGCTACGAGCGAAAGCGGCGGCGCGGCCGGATCGCGGCGCTGGTCGTCATCCCCGTGCTTCTCGCCGGCGCCGGCTTTGCCGCCTGGCAGTATGCCGGCGAGGACATGACGGCGGCGACGAACGACGCCCCGCCGCGCTCGCAGATCGAAATCCCCCTGCCGCCGCAATCGCCCGGCGATCGAGCCGCCGGACAGCCCGCGGCCTCGAGCCCGCCGCCCGTCCCGGCCGCGCCGCCGATCATCATGGCGCAGAAGCCCTATGCGCCGCCACCGCCGACGCCGCCCACGCCGACCCCGGTCGAGCCGTTGCCGCAGGTTGCGGCGACCACCCCGCTGAACCCGCCGCCCGCGCCAGCACGGGCGGCTGCGACACCTGACCAGGCGCCGGCGCCACAGCCTCAGACGCAGGGCGCCAGCGCGCCGCGGGAGGAGCCGCCGCCGACACAGACCGCCGCCGCCCCTCCGGCAACGCCAGCCAAGCCGGCCCCCGTCGCGTCACCGAGCCCTGCCAAGCCCAAGCCGACGCAGACCGCCAAGGCGGAACCGCTGTCGCGGCCGGCCGCGACAGCGCGGCGCGAGCCAAGCCCGGCGAACCGCACGCGCCCGATCGAGAATTCGGACCTCCCGCCGATCGACGCGGCGGACCTGCCGCCACTCGACGAGGCACCGCCGCCCGCGCCGCAGCGGCCGACCCAGTTCGCGGCGCCCGGCGGCTCGAGCGTGCCGCCCGCGGGCGCATTGGGCCCGCCGGTGCCGCTCTGGCGCGCGCAGGCCAACAACGCCCCGCCGCCGGCGGCCGCCCCCGCGGCCGAGCCCAACACGCGGGAATGCCGGCCCTATACCTCGAGCACGACGTTGACCGGCCGCGGCCTGCACGTCGAGGGGATCGCCTGCCGCGGCAGCGACGGGCAATGGCGGCTGGTCAGCGAAGTGCCGCTGCGTTAGCCGGCACGGCAGTTGCGCGCTGGGCAGGGCTGGGCTAAGCCTGCCCGATCCTTCGCGAGCGGCGCCGAGCCACACCGATGATCCCACGCTACAGCCGGCCCGAGATGAGCGCCATCTGGGCGCCCGAGAGCCGCTTCCGCATCTGGTTCGAGATCGAGGCGCATGCCTGCGACGCGCTCGCCGCCGCCGGCGTCATCCCCCAATCCGCCGCCCAGGCGGTGTGGGAAAAAGGCAAGTTCGAGGTCGCGCGCATCGACGAGATCGAGCGCGAGACCCACCATGACGTGATCGCCTTCCTCACCAACCTCGCCGAGCATATCGGGCCGGAGGCGCGCTTCCTGCACCAGGGCCTGACCTCGAGCGACGTGCTCGACACCTGCCTCGCCGTGCAGCTGAAGCAGGCGTCCGACATCCTGCTCGCCGACATCGACCGGCTGCTCGCGGCGCTGAAGCGGCGCGCTTTCGAGCACAAGATGACGCTGACCATCGGCCGCAGCCACGGTATCCACGCCGAGCCCACCACCTTCGGCGTCAAGCTCGCCGGTTTCTATGCCGAATTCGCGCGCGCGCGTCGCCGCCTCGAGGAGGCGCGGACGGAGATCGCCACCTGCGCCATCTCCGGCGCCGTCGGCACCTTCGCCAACATCGCGCCCTCGGTCGAGGAGCATGTGGCCAAAAAGCTCGGTCTGTCGCCCGAGCCGGTCTCGACCCAGATCATCCCGCGCGACCGCCACGCCTTCTTCTTCGCCACGCTGGCGGTGATCGCCAGCTCGGTCGAGCGCCTCGCCACCGAGATCCGCCATCTCCAGCGCACCGAGCTGCGCGAGGCCGAGGAGTATTTCGTGCCGGGACAGAAGGGCTCGTCGGCGATGCCGCACAAGCGCAACCCGGTGCTGACCGAGAACCTCACCGGGCTCGCGCGCCTGGTGCGCGGCGCGGTGATCCCGGCGCTCGAGAACGTGGCGCTGTGGCATGAGCGCGACATCTCCCACTCCGCCGTCGAGCGCGTGATCGCCCCCGACACGACCATCGCCCTCGATTTCGCGCTGGCGCGCCTCGCCGGCGTGATCGACAAGCTCGTGATCTATCCGGAGGCGATGCGCCGCAACCTCGATCGGCTCGGCGGCTTGGTCCATTCGCAGCGCGTGCTGCTGGCGCTGACGCAGGCGGGCATGAGTCGCGAGGACGCCTATCGCGCGGTGCAGCGCAGCGCCATGCCGGTATGGGAAGGCAAGGGCCGCTTCCTCGACCTCCTCAAATCCGACAAGGAAATCGCGCGCCACCTGACGCCGCAGCAGCTCGAGGCGCAGTTCGACGACGCCTACCACACCAAGCACGTCGACACGATCTTCAAGCGCGTGTTCGGCACGTCCTGAAGGAACGGCGCGAGGCAGCGCCTCGGCTTACGGCTTCGGCCCCACCTGCCGCTTCGCCTCCGCGGCGAATCGCTCGAGTTCGGCGCGCACGCGAGCCGCGTCGAGCTTCACGCCCTTCCTGGCAAAATCGCCGGCCACCTTTTTGATGATATCTTCGTCGCCCGGCTTCTCGAAGTCCGACGCCACCACGTCGCCGGCATAGGCCTCCCGCGCCTCGCCCTTGAGCCCGAGCTGGTCCGCCGCCCAGAGGCCGAGGAGCTTGTTGCGCCGTGCCTTCGCCTTGAAAGCGAGCTCCTGGTCGTGCTGGAATTTGCGCTCGTAGCCCTTCTCGCGTTCGTCGAATGTGGTCATTGCCGTCCTTCCCCGATGCTGGCGCGCCGCGCGCCCATCCCATATATGGCGCTGGTGCGATGAACTGCGAGTAAACGAAAAAAGCGCATGTGCACCTTGGTCCTGTTGCGGCGGCCCGGCCAGGACTGGCCCTTGGTCCTCGCCGCGAACCGCGACGAGATGATCGACCGCCCGGCGCAGCCGCCGGCGCGGCATTGGCCCGACCGGCCCGAGGTGGTGGCCGGGCTCGACGAGCTCGCCGGCGGCTCGTGGCTCGGCCTCAACGACCACGGCGTGGTCGCCGGCATCCTCAACCGCTTCGGCACGCTAGGCCCCGCGCCGGGCCAGCGCTCGCGCGGCGAATTGGTGCTCGAGGCGCTCGATCACGCCGACGCGCTCGCCGCGGCGCTGGCGCTCGGCGACATCGACCCGCGCGCCTATCGTTCCTTCAACATGATCATCGCCGACAACCGCGACGCCTTCTGGCTGCGCCATGCCGATCCCAGCGGCACCTTGCCGGTCCAGGTGCGGCCGATCGCCACCGGCCTCGCCATGATCGCCGCCGGCGATCTCGACGAGACCGAGACGCCGCGGCTGGTCCGCTACCGGCCGCGATTCGCCGCGGCAGCCGCGCCCGACCCGGGCAGCGCCGATTGGGCTGCTTGGGAAGCGCTGCTCGCCGATGACGAGGCCGCGGCGCCGGACGGACCGATGAGCGCCATGCGCTTCGAGACCGAGCGCGGCTTCGCCACGGTTTCCAGCGCCTTGATCGCGCTGCCCGGCACCGAGCGCGGCGAGGTCCAGCCGGTCTTCCGCTATCGCGCCTGGCAGCCCGCGCCCTCGCCCTGGCGCGACGTCCTCGCCTGAGAGGTACCGTTGTTTCAGCGGCAGGGCCTTGCTATACCCAACCTGTCCGGTGCCACACGATTGCGCCGCCCGTTCCTTCCTTGCCGAGGTCCTGCCATGTCCCGACGCAAACAGGTCTATGAAGGCAAGGCCAAGGTGCTGTTCGAAGGCCCCGAGCCCGGCACACTGGTGCAGTACTTCAAGGACGACGCCACCGCTTTCAACAACCAGAAGAAGGGCACGATCACCGGCAAGGGCGTGCTCAACAATCGCATCAGCGAATTCCTGATGATGCGGCTCGCCGAGATCGGCATCCCCACGCATTTCGTGCGCCGGCTCAACATGCGCGAGCAACTCGTGCGCCAGGTCGAGATCATTCCGATCGAGGTGGTGGTCCGGAATGTCGTTGCGGGCTCGCTCGCCAAGCGCTTCGGCATTGCCGAGGGCACGGCGCTGCCGCGTTCGGTGGTCGAGTACTACTTCAAGAACGACGCGCTCGGCGATCCCATGGTGTCGGAGGAGCACATCACCGCCTTCGGCTGGGCGACGACCCAGGACCTCGACGACATCATGCAGATGTCGCTGCGCATCAACGATTTCCTCTCCGGGCTCTTTCTCGGCATCGGCATCAAGCTCGTCGACTTCAAGCTCGAGTTCGGCCGGCTCTACAATGACGACGAGATGCGCCTCGTGCTCGCCGACGAGATCAGCCCGGATAATTGCCGGCTGTGGGATCTCAAGACGAACGAGAAGATGGACAAGGATCGCTTCCGCCAGGATCTGGGCCGCGTCGAGGAAGCCTACCAGGAGGTGGCACGCCGCCTCGGCATCCTGCCCGAGGGCGGCCCCGCGGACGTCAAGGGTCCGCAGACGGTGCAATAGGGAATAGGAGCGATGAAGGCGCGCGTCCATGTCATGCTGAAGCACGGCGTGCTCGACCCGCAGGGCAAGGCCATCGCGCATGCGCTCGGATCGCTCGGCTTCGGCGGCGTCAACGAGGTGCGCCAGGGCAAGGTCATCGATCTCGACCTCGCCGAGAGCGATCCGAACCGCGCCCGCGCCGTCGTCGAGTCGATGTGCCAGCAGCTCCTCGCCAACACGGTGATCGAGAGCTACCAGATCGAGTTCAGGAGTTAGCCCCTCGCAAATCGGCCGGCCGGTTACGCGATCACCGCGGCCGCTTCCGGCGCGTGGCAGACGGCTTCGATACGGTGGCCGTCGGGATCGAGCACGAAGGCGCCGTAGTAAGCGGCATGATATTGCGGGCGCAGCCCGGGCGGACCATCGTCGCGGCCGCCGGCGGCGAGCGCCGCCGTGTAAAACGCGCGCACCGCGGCTCGATCCGGCGCACGGAAGCAGAGATGCGCCCCCGCGGCCGGTCGGGCTGCTCCCGACTCTCGTGTGATCGTGAACTCGACGCCGGTCGAGCCGGGCGCCGCGCCGTAGTCGGCGCCGCGCCCCTCGCCGAAATCGACGATGCGCACCAGCCCGAGCGGACGCAGCGCCGCGTCATAGAAGCGCCGGCTGCGCTCGATATCGCTCACGCCCAATGAAGCATGGTCCAGCACGCGGCAGCCTCTCCTCGCATCAGAAGGATAACCGGCTCGATGGCGATGCAGGATTCACATTTGCGTCAGATCGTGGCCTCACCGCGACGATTCGGTCGCGGCGCTTATCCTGTTTTGCGATGCGCCGCGCCGGCTTCACGCGTTGCGCGGGAACGCAGGCGCAACGGCACCGTTCCTTAATTAGGTATCATTGACACGGAGGTTCCCAGATGGCCAGCCCGCGACAGAAGCGCAAAGTGAAAAAGGTGATGCACGAGTTCAAACACGGCCAACTCAAAGCGGGCCGTGGACGCCGCGGCAAGGTGAAGAGCCGCCGCCAGGCGATCGCCATCGCCATGTCCGAGTCGGGGCAGTCGCGCAATCGGCGCAAGCGCAAAGCGAGCGGCACGCGTCGCAAGGCGAAATCGCGCGGCCGCAGCACCGCGCCGAGCCGCAGCACCACGCGCCGCACCGGCACGCACCGTGCGACCGCCCGCCGCAGCAAGTCGCGCGGCCACAAGAAGAGCCGCAGATAACGAGTCGGATAGCGAGTGCTTGATCGGCGGCGGGGAGCGGGTTATCTCAGGGACGACGGGGCGCGAGCCGCGTCCCCGTCGCCGCGCGAGGCCCCGCTTCGATGCAAGCCGCCATCATCGTTTTTCCCGGCTCCAACCGCGAGCAAGACGTCTTTGATGCGCTGACCCGAGCGTCGGGCAAGCCGCCGCTCAAGGTCTGGCACCGCGACAGCGAGCTGCCCAAAGCGGATCTGCTGGTCATTCCCGGCGGCTTTTCCTATGGCGATTACCTGCGTTGCGGCGCCATGGCCGCGCATTCGCCGATCATGCGCGCAGTGAAGGAGCGCGCCCAGCGCGGCACACCCGTGCTCGGCATCTGCAACGGCTTTCAAATCCTGACCGAGGCCGGGCTGCTGCCGGGCGTGCTGCTCGCCAACAAGACGCTCAAATTCCACTGCAAGAACGTCAATTTGCGCGTCGAGACCAGCCAGAGCATCTTCACCTGCCGCTACGAGGCGGGTCAGGTGATCGAGGCGCCCGTGGCGCATCACGACGGCAATTATTTCGCCGACCCGAAGACGCTCGACCGGCTCGAGGATCAGGGCCTCGTCGCCTTCCGCTACTGCACGCCCGAGGGGGCGGTGACGGAAGAGGGCAACGCCAACGGCTCGGCGCGCAACATCGCCGGCATATTCAACGAGAGCAAGACGGTGCTCGGGCTGATGCCGCATCCCGAGGATGCGACCGATCCGCTGGTCGGCAGGACGGACGGTCAGGCGCTATTCGCCGGCCTCGTGGGGGCGCTTTCTTGAGCGGGTCGGCTACGACCTCGAACGTAAGCCCGGAAATCGTCGCGCAACACGGCCTGACGCCCGACGAATTCGCGCGCGCCGTGCGCATCCTCGGGCGCACGCCCAACTTGACCGAGCTCGGCATTTTCTCGGCGATGTGGAGCGAGCACTGCTCCTACAAATCCTCGCGTAAATGGCTGCGGCGGCTGCCGACGACGGGTCCACGCGTCATCTGCGGCCCCGGCGAGAATGCCGGCGTCGTCGATATCGGCGACGGCCAGGCGGCGATCTTCAAGATCGAGAGCCACAACCATCCCTCGTTCATAGAGCCCTATCAGGGCGCCGCCACTGGCGTCGGCGGCATCCTGCGCGACGTCTTCACCATGGGCGCGCGGCCGATCGCCAATCTCAACGCGCTGCGCTTCGGCAGCCCCGATCATCCGAAGACGCGGCGTCTCGTCGCCGGCGTGGTCGCCGGCATCGGCGGCTACGGCAACTGCGTGGGCGTGCCGACGGTCGGCGGCGAGTGCAATTTCCACCCCTCCTACAACGGCAACATCCTGGTCAACGCGATGACCGTCGGCATCGCCGACGCCAGGCGCATCTTCTATTCGGCGGCAGCAGGACCGGGCAATCCGGTGATCTATGTCGGCGCCAAGACCGGGCGCGACGGCATCCACGGCGCCACCATGGCCTCGGCCGAATTCAGCGAGGATGCCGATGCGAAGCGCCCGACCGTGCAGGTCGGCGATCCCTTCACCGAAAAGCTGCTGATCGAGGCGTGCCTCGAATTGATGGCCGGCGACGCCATCGTCGCCATCCAGGACATGGGCGCAGCCGGCCTTACCTCCTCCTCGGTGGAGATGGCCGGCAAGGGCGGGCTCGGCATCGAGCTCGACCTCGACCAGGTGCCGGTGCGCGAGGAGCGCATGACCCCCTACGAGATCATGCTCTCCGAGAGCCAGGAGCGCATGCTCATGATCCTCAAGCCCGGCAGCGAGGACGCCGCGCGCCGCATCTTCGAGAAATGGGAGCTCGATTTCGCCGTCATCGGCCGCGTCACCGAGACCGGCAGGCTCGTGCTGCGCATGCACGGCGAAGTGGCCGCCGACATGCCGGTCGGCCCGCTCGTCACCGAGGCGCCGCTCTATGATCGCCCGTGGGCCGAGACGCCGACGCGGGCCGAGCTGCGTCCCGAGGACGTGCCCGCGGTGGACACGATTACCGCGCTCAAGAAGCTCGTCGCCTGCCCCGACCTCGCCTCCAAGCGCTGGATCTGGGAGCAGTACGATCATCTCGTCATGGGACACACGGTGCAGCGCCCGGGCGGCGACGCCGCGGTGGTGCGACTGCCGGGAAAGCGCAAGGCGCTGGCGCTCGTCACCGACTGTACGCCGCGCTACTGCGTCGCCGATCCCGGCCGCGGCGGCGCCCAGGCGGTGGCGGAGACATGGCGCAATCTCACCGCCGTCGGCGCGACGCCCATCGCCATCACCGACAACATGAATTTCGGCAACCCGGAGCGGCCGGAGATCATGAGCCAGTTCGCCGGCTGCATCGAGGGCATGCGCGAGGCGTGCCTCGCGCTCGACTATCCGGTCGTCTCCGGCAACGTGTCGCTCTACAACGAGACCAACGGCAAGGGCATCCTGCCGACCCCGGTGATCGGCGGCGTCGGCCTCATCGACGATGCCGCGATCTCCGTGACCCTCGCTTTCAAGCGCCCGGGCGACGCGATCCTGCTGGTCGGCGAGACGCGTGGACACCTCGGCAGCTCGCTCTATCTGCGCGAGATCGCAGGCCGCGAGGATGGCGCGCCGCCGCCGGTCGATCTCGCCGCTGAGCGGCGCAACGGCGATGCCGTGCGCGCCGAGATCCTCGCCGGTCGCGTCAGCGCCTGCCACGATGTCTCCGACGGCGGGCTGCTGGTGGCACTCGCGGAGATGGCCATGGCGGGCGGCATCGGCGCATCCGTCGTGGCACCCGCGGGCGCGCCGGCCCACGCCTTCTGGTTCGGCGAGGATCAAGGTCGTTACGTGCTGACAACGAGCGATCCCGAGACGGTGACGGCGCGGCTCGGCGCGGCGGGCGTCCCGGTGCGGCGGCTTGGCACGACGGCCGGCGATTCGTTGACAGTCGAAGGCGCCGATGCCATATCCACGGCAGAGTTGCGGCGGATCAATGAAGCGTGGCTGCCCGCCTATATGGCAGCCCCGTAACGGGTTCTCGACCGGAGGCGTGCCATGGCGATGGATGCGGCGACGATCGAGCGGCTGATCAAGGACGGGCTGCCGGACGCGCAGGTGAGCATCGAGGATTTGCGCGGCGACGGCGACCACTACGCCGCCCACGTCATCTCGCGCGCCTTCAAGGGCAAGAGCCGCGTGCAGCAGCATCAGATGGTCTATCAGGCGCTGCGCGGCCGCATGGGCAACGAGTTGCACGCGCTCGCGCTGCAGACGAACGCACCGGAAGATTGAGCGAATCTGGCAAAGGATTAACCATGAACACCAGCATCAACAACACTGTCGTCGAGCGCATCAAGCGCGACATCGCCGACCATCCGGTCGTGCTCTACATGAAGGGCACGCCGGTCTTCCCGCAATGCGGCTTCTCGGCCGCGGTGGTGCAGATCCTCACGCATATGGGCGTGAAGTTCAAAGGGGTCGACGTGCTCTCCGACCCGGAGATCCGCCAGGGCATCAAGGAATTCTCGAGCTGGCCGACCATCCCGCAGCTCTACGTCCAGGGCGAGTTCGTCGGCGGCTGCGACATCGTCCGCGAGATGTTCGAGGCGGGCGAGCTTGGCGACTTCCTCAAGAACAAGGGCATCGAGACGCGCGCCGCCTGAGGAGCGATCTTCCCGACGCCCTCTGGCTGTTGCCGCCGGAGGGCGTTCGCTTGTCAGCCCGCGCGCATCTCGCGCAGCTTGCCGACGATGCCGCTGGGGAAGAAGTAAACAATGAGCACGAAGAGCACGCCCAGCCACAGCAGCCAGCGCTCGGGATCGAACAGCGCCGGCAGCAGCGGCCAGCCGGCGACGGCGCCGGCTATCGTCGCCATCGCCGGCTGCAGGTAGTACTCGGCCATCACCAGCACGACCGCCCCCAGCGCCGGGCCGTAGAGCGTGCCCATGCCGCCGATCACCGCCATCAAGAGGATGTCGACCATCAGGTCGAAGGAGAGCGTCGCCGCCGGCCCGTTGTAGCGCAGCAGCACGGCCATCATCGCGCCCGCAAGCGCCGCCATCGCCGCCGAGAGCGCGCCCGCGAGCGTGCGATAGACCACAGTGCGGTAGCCCAGCGCCTCGGCGCGGAAGGCGTTCTCGCGGATCGCCTGCAGCACCCGGCCGAAGGGCGAGTTGACGATGCGCAGCATCAGCAGGAACAGCGCCAACGACACGGCGAAGATGAGATAATAAGTGATGAGGCGGCCGTCGATGCGCACGCCGAGCACGCTGTCCTCGAGCAGACGGAACCCGGGCGTCAGCACGCGCGGGACCGAGAAGGTAAGCCCGTCCTCGCCGCCGGTGACATCGCGCAGCTGCGTCGCCAGGATCTGCGCGAAGCTCGCGACGGCGAGCGTGATCATCGAGAAGAAGATCGCGCGCACGCGCAGGCTCAACAGACCGATGGCGGCGGCCAGTACGATGGCGAGCGCGACGCCGACGGCGGCGCCCAGCAGCACCGCGCCCCAGCCGACCGAGAACTTGGCGAGCGCGATGGCGACGCCATAGGCGCCGATGCCGAAGAACATGGTGTGGGCGAAGGAAACGATGCCGGTATAACCGAGCATCACGTCATAGCTCGCAGCGAGCACCACGAAGATGCAGATGCGCGCGGCCACCGCGACCGAGCGCGTCCCCGGGAACAGGAAGGGTGTCAATGCGAGGCCGATGAGCACCGCCAGCATCAGCGCGCTCAGGACGATGCTGCCCGGCCGGTCGCCCGACAGCAGCGAGTCGAGCCGGCCGCGCGTCCGGTCGTCCCCGCCGCTCATTCCTTCGCCACCGGGAAGAGGCCGCGCGGACGCCACAGCAGGATCGCCGCCATCAGCATGATATTGGAGCCGAGCGCCAGCTTGGGCGCGAGGAAGGCGACATAGTTGGTCAGGAGCCCGACCAGCAGCGCGCCGACGAAGCAGCCGCCGACCGAGCCGAGACCGCCGATGATGAGGATGATGAACACCAGGATTGTCATATCCGCACCGATGGCGCGGGTGACGAGCTCCTGGTAGACGCCCCACATCACCCCGCCCATCCCGGCGAGCGCCGTGCCGGCGACGAACACGCCGATGAAGAGCCGATGGATGCGGTAGCCGAGCGCCTCGACCATCTCGCGGTTCTCGACCCCGGCGCGCACCAGGAGGCCGATGCGCGTGCGGTTGAGGACGAAGTGCAGCGCGAGATAGACGGCGAGCCCCAGCGCGACGGCGATGATCCGGTATTTCTCGATCGCGGCGCCGCCCAGGATGATGCTGCCGCGGAAGCTCGCCGGCTTGGGCAGCGGCAGCGGATTCGGTCCCCACAGCGCGACGATGAGCTGCTCGGCGACGATGAGCCCGCCCACGGTGACGAGGATCTGCCGCAGATGCGCACCGTAGACGCGGCGGATGATGACGCGCTCGAAGACAAAGCCGAGCGTGCCGCTGGCGACGATGGCGGCGCCGAGCGCGACCAAGAGCGCCGCCAGGTTGAGCCACCAGGACTCGGCGACGCTCCACCCCGCCAACGCCGCAAGCACGCTCACCGCGACATAGGCGCCCAGCGTGATGAAGGCGCCGTGCGCGAAATTGAGCACGTCCATCAGGCCGAAGATCAGCGTCAGGCCCGAGGCCATGAGGAACAGCATCATGCCCATGGCGACGCCGGCGACGGTGAGGGTGAGCCAAGTGGAGAAGCTCATCGCCGGCAGCGCGGCCGCCGCCAGCAGCGGCAGCACCAGCGAAGGCGCGACATCGCCGCCCCTGAGGCGAAGCGCAGGAGCGGCGTTCATTGGTGGCTCGCCAGACTGAGACCGAGCAGATGCTGCTGCAGCGCCTCGTCCGCCGCCAATGCGGCCATCGTACCGCTATGGACGATGCGGCCATCATCCATCACCGCGACATCGTCGCCGACCGAGCGCGCCATATGGAAATTCTGCTCGACAAGCAGGATCGTGGTCTGCGTCTCCTTCAAGCGGAGGAACGCGTCGATGAGGTGCTGGATCACGGCCGGGGCGAGCCCCTTGGTCGGCTCGTCGACAATGAGGAGACGGCGCGGCTCGACGATGGCGCGGCTGATCGCCAGCATCTGCTTCTGTCCGCCCGAGAGCGCGCCGGCGGGATCGTGCCATTTCTGTCGCAGCGCCGGGAAGAGCGCGAGGACCTGCTCCAGCCGCGCCTCGTCGAAGCCGGCGGGCCCGGTCGCGAGCAGCAGGTTCTCGCGCACCGTGAGCTGGCTGAAGATGCCCATCGTCTCCGGCACATAGGCGATGCCGAGGCGGGCGATGTCGGGCGTGGCGAGGGTGTCGATCGCCTGGCCGTCGAAGGTGATCTCGCCGGCGCTGCGGCGCCACAGCGCCATGATGGTACGCAGGGCGGTGGTCTTGCCGGCGCCGTTGCGCCCGAGCAGCATGGTGAGCCGGCCGCGGCGCACGGCGAGATCGACGCCGTGCAGGATATGATAGCGGCCGATATGCGTGTTGACGCCGCTGAGCTGCAGCAGCGGCGGATCTGCGCTCAAGACGCGTCCTCGATGGCGCTGTGGATGCAGTTGCTGACGATGTCGAGCCGCCGCGAATGCCAGGGATCGGGCACCCGGCTGTTGGTGAGGTAGGCGAAGGAGACGCCCGATTCCGGATCGCCCCAGCAATAGGACGAGCCGACCCCGCCATGGCCGAAGGTGCTCGGCGAGGCCAGCGACCCGAGTCCGCGGATGTTCTCGCTCGTGCCGCGCGAATGCGGGCCCAAGCCGCGATGCATCGCCATGCCCATGTAGTGGTCGACGCGCTCGCCGGTGAAGTTGCGCGTCACGAACTGCACCATGCGCGGCGAGACGATGCGCGCGCCGTCGAGGGTGCCGCCGCCGAGCAGCATCTGATAGAAGGCGGCCATGGCGCGCGCCGTGGCGAAGCCGCCGCTACCGGGGACGCCGGCGCGGCGGAACTCGACGCTGTTCTCCTGGGCGAAGCGGATCTGGCGGCGCCCGTCCTCGGATGGCGCGTGCATCTCGGCGGCGCGTTTTCCCTCGGCATCCGGCAGGCCGACGAAGAGCTCGGCGCTCAAACCGAGCGGCTCGATGAGGCGCGAGCGGATGAAAGCGCGGTAATCCGTCTTGGTCACCGCCTCGATCAGCACCGCCGCGACCCAGTGCGCCGCCAGGCGGTGGTATTCGACGCGCGACCCCGGCGTCCATTCGAGCGTGAAGTCGCAGACGAGCCGGCGCAGCAGCTGATGATCCTCCCAGGCCGCCGGCGGCAAGGTCATGCCGGCGCCGGGGAAGCCGCCCTGATGCGTCAGGACCTGCAACAGGGTGATGTCGCCCTTGCCGTTGCGGGCGAAGTCCGGCAGATGGTCGGCGATGCGGTCGTTGAAGGTGAGCGCACCGTCCTCGACCAACATCCAGACCGCCGCCGCGGTGATCACCTTGGTGTTGGAATAGAGCAGCCACACGGTATCGTCGCGCGCCGGCACCGGCTGCGGCTCGAGCCGCGCCGCGCCGAAGCTGCGGCAGAGCGCGAGCTTGCCGTGGCGGGCCAGGGCGATCTGCGCGCCGGGGTAGCGGCCCTCCTTGATGTGTCCATCGATGATGGCGCAGAGGCGCTCGAGCCTGTCGACACGCAGATCCAGCGCGCCGGGCTCGGCGCTGTCGATGACGAACGGCATGACTTCCTCCCCGTGTGTAGATGCTATTGCGGCGCCCCTTGTCGGACGCCGAGATACGCCTCTTGCACGATCGGCGACGCCACCACCGCCGCCGGCGCGCCATCGGCGACCAGCGCGCCATTGTGCAGCACGATGACGCGATCGGCGAGCCGGCGCACCACGTCCATCTTGTGCTCGACCAGCAGGATGGTCTTGTCGCCGTCGCGCTTGATCGCCTCGATCAGATCGAGGATCACCGGCACCTCGTCGACGCTCATCCCGGCGGTCGGCTCGTCGAACATGAAAATCTCCGGCTCGAGCGCGAGCAGGATCGCCACCTCGAGCTTGCGCTGATCGCCATGCGGCAGCGACGCCGCGCTCGCCGCCGCGCGCTCGCCAAGCTTGACGCGCGCAAGATAGCCCCAGGCGCGCTCGATGAGATCGTCATGGCGCGCCGCCATGGTGAGGAAATCGAGCCCCACGCGGGCGCGCGCCTGCACGGCGAGGCGCACATTCTCGAGCACGGAGAGGCTTGGAAACAGGTTGGTGAGCTGGAAGGCGCGCCCCAACCCGCGCCGCGCGCGCGCCGGGGCGGCGAGGCCGGTGATCGCCTCCCCCTTGAGCAGCACCACGCCGGCGCTGGCACGGAGCTGCCCGGAGATCAGGTTGAAATAGGTCGTCTTGCCGGCGCCGTTCGGCCCGACGATCGCCGTGAGCGTGCCGCGGTCGAAGGCGCACGACACGCGGTCGACCGCGACATGGCCGCCGAAGCGGATGGTGAGGTCGCGCGTCTCGAGCAGCGGGACGGCGCCACCCATTCGCACCCCCTCGCCGCTCCGGCGCCGCTCTCTAGCGCCCGTTCCGGATCGGGACCTTCATGTCCTCGATCTTGATCACCCGGGTGAGGTCGGGGATCCCCCAGGCGACGCTCGGATCGACCTTGATCTTGAACGCATACATCTCCTGCAGCGCCTGGTGGTCCTCCTTGCGGAAGGTCATCTTGCCCTTGGGCGTGTCGAACGACATGCCTTCCATCGCAGCGATCAGCTTCTCGGTATCGGTCGCGCCACCGGTCTTGGTCAGCGCCTCCACCACCGCCATCGCGGCCGCCATGCCGCCGCAGGTGAAGAAATCGGGCGGCGCGTTGAAGCGCTTCTTGTGCTCGGCGACAAGCCAGTCATTCGCGGGGTTCTTGGGTATCTCGTAGTAGTAATAGGTGGCGCCTTCGAGCCCCGGGAACTCCTTGTAAGCGGCGAGCGCCGGCAGGATGTTGCCGCCGGTCGAGACCTCTATGCCGAGCCGCTCCGGGTTGAGCGCGTTGATCGCCGGGAACGGGTTGCCGCCGGCCCAGATCACCCAGAGGATCTTACGCCCCTGCTCCTTGCCGAGCGCGTCGAAGATGCGCTGCAACGGTGCGGTGAAGTCGGTGGTGGCCTGCGGTGCATATTCCTCGTGCACCAGCTTGGCGCCGGTGCCGGCGAGCGCGTCGCGGAAGGCAGCGACACCATCGCGGCCAAAGGCGTAATCCTGCGCCAAGGTCGCCACGACGACGCCCGGCTTGCCGATCGCCAGCGCGTTCGAGATCGCGTCCTGCGAGGAGTTGCGCGCAGTGCGGAAGATATAGCGGTTCCACTTATCGCCGGTGATGGAATCTGCAACCGCCGGCTCGACGATCAGCACCTTCTTGAAGTCCAGCGCCACCGGCAGCATGGCGAGCGCCACGCCCGAATTGGTGCCGCCGACCGCGAGGTCGACATTGTCGTCGCCGAAAGCCTCGGACAACAGGTTGCGGCCGACATCCGGCTTGGTCTGGCTGTCCTTCTCGACCACCTCGATCTTGCGCCCGGCGACCGTCATCGTCCCCTTGGTGGCATATTCGAGGCCCATCATGAAGCCGGTCACGGTCTGCTTGGCATAAGCCTCGAGCGGGCCGGTCTTGTCGGCGATCAGCGCCACCCTGACCGGCTTGCCCTGTTGGGCGGAAGCCGGGACCACAAGACCCAGCACGAGGGCGGCGACGAGCGGCAGCAGGCGATGCATAGGGCTCCCCCAATGGAATTTGTTGCCGTGAAAACCCACGAAGCTGGGGAAATCAACGGCTTGGCCTCGCGGTTTTCCGGAGTTTCGCCCATGTGCGGGCACCGACACAACCGATTTTCCGGACGGCGGCCCGCCCGGAGGCCCTAGTGGTTGACTTCGCCGATGGGGAGTGGCCGAAGTTGACCAGTAGCGCCGCGGGCCTGGGTGGGACATCAGGCGGCTGGCTCTGGGCCAGCTGGGAAACGAAATCTCGCCAAGGATCGAGCGGGCGAGCGCATCTGGGCGAAGCTGCTGGGCGAGCCCATCGCAAGTCCGGAGCCGTCTAGCCGTCGCCCGAGATCGCGATCATGGATGGCGCGGCGCGCGAGCTGAAGCCGGCATCATCTATGCAGAGGGTTTGGGCCGCGTCGGCTGCCGCTGCCGCTTCACGATGGAAGCAACAGTCTCGTATCGTTCTGCCCGCTCGTTGAACTCAGTGCGTAGCGTTAGGGCTAGCGCCCTCTTGGCCATATCACGATACGCGTCGGCCATGTCTAGTAGCTGTTGCTCGTGCAGCATCGTCCGCCAACCCCGAGGCTGGGAGCTAGATTGGGCGACGCGTCACGAAACTACAATCCTTGACTGCGTTGCGGCGCATCACAAATCCCGTGGCAAAATTAGGTGCTGGCTCGCTACCAGTCCACGTCGTCATTCCCCGCCAATTTTGTCACGAAGCTGAAGCAATGACGCGCTATTTGTTGGGCGTCCTTCGGACACATCGGGGCTGCGGCCCGCCGCGGTCTCGCCCTTAACACCCTGGCCCCCAGCCAGGGTGTCTCTTTATCCAGCGATACTCAATCAACGCGATCACGGCGGCGTGCATGGCCCGTCCCTAATGCCGAGCGTCTGCGCCGTCGCGATGACGGAGCCGACCTTGTGGAACCCCAATAGCGGCTGCTCGTTCGCCCCCTATGGCCAACGGAGGGAAGCCATGCGCGCATCTAGCTCCCTGATCGCTCTCGCCATCGTCGCCATCCTGCTCGCCTCACCGGTTTCCTATGCCCAGCAATCAAATCAGAGTGCGCCGAACGCGCAGCAAGAGCGCATGAAGACCTGCAACACGCAGGCGTCGTCACAGAAGCTCACAGGCGACGCTCGAAAGAGCTTTATGTCCGAGTGCTTGAGCAGCGAGACGAGTGGCAGCGGCACAACTAGCGGGAAGTCACAACAGGACACGACGCGATACTGCAATTTCCAGGCGAGTGATCGGCACCTTACGGGGGACGCCCGCAGGAGCTTCGTCTCGGACTGCCTCAAGGGGCAGTAAGCGGTTCCAGGACGGCTGAGCCGCTAAGCCGATGCGGGTCTCCGTATTCGTCCCGTCCCTCCGCGGGCCGGGCATGGGGGCGCGCCGACGACACCACGCGACTCGAGTCGCAGTCAACGGGGCGAGCGCCCGAGCGGGACGAGTCGGACCGGGCATGGTATGCTTTATCATCAACCGAGCACGAGATAAGTGCTGAACCCCGCTACAATCAACGCCAACACTGCCGACAAGATCAGCTCTGCGCGGACGCTGCTGCCGGAATGAATTTCCTGGTCATCGAGCAGGCGCCCGGTACGGATAAAACGTGCGGCTGCGACGGCAATCAGGGCAATTCCGACAAGGATGAGTGCGAGCCCGTCGTACCGGCCAAGCGGCCCCGATAGCCTTCCGAGCTGCAATCGACGTCCTGCATCAAGCGAGCTCGCGCTTGCCATCGTGAGCACAAACAGGTTGAACTTCTCGATGACGAACCCAAACGCTATCACGGCGATGCCGGTGCGCACCCAAGCGAGAAACGTTCGCTCGTTGGCAGCATGATCACTGAAGCCGCGGATCATGAAATGCCTCATTCATCATCCGAAACGAAACCGTGGGCCACTACGGAGATGTCGTTGCCGTTCGCGCGACGACGCTGAGGGCGGCAGAAAGGGCCTTGAGCGTCGGGTCAATTTCGGGGGCCTGGCCCAGCCCGTGCCGTTTCGCGAGCCAGCTCGGATCGTTGTACGAAAGCCACGTGTTGCCTGACGCATCCTGCCAAACCAGTGCCTTTAGCGGCAGATCGATTCCGATCGTCTGAAGTGATTGCATAAGCGGCGTGCCGCCTTTGGCATTGCCGAAGATCAGGAGGTCTGTCGGCCGCAGCGACAGCCCAACCTCTGCGGCCCCCGCCGCATGATCGATGCGGGCGAATACGGTCATGCCCCTTGCCTTAACCCCGGCCTCCAGCTTGCTCATCGTATCCTTCGGCCCGTAGCTGCTCCGTATGGTCGTCAGTCCGTCTGCGGCCATTGTTTGCACTCCCCATAGGCATATCACGGCGGTCAACGCGAAGACTTTCGCTCTCGTCAGAAAGCCTGGCTCTTGTGTCATGACTATCCATCCCGGAATAGCCGCCGGGCGGCTCAGGCGGCGAACTTGAAGGCCGCCATGCTCATGCTGCCGAGGGTGAAGCCCTGATGCAGCCGCTCGCCGCGCGCCCCCTTCCCGGCCGCCCCCAGCGCCACGAACAGCGGCAGGAAGTGCTCGTCGGTGGGCTGCGCCTGGCGCGCATGGGGAGCGCGGCGCCAATCGAGCAGATCGGCCGCGCGCCCTTCGGCGACCATGGCGGCCAGCCAGTCGTCAAAGCCTTGCGCCCAAGCCGGCGCCGGGCCGCCCTCCCAGGCCACCTCGCGCAGATTATGGACGGCGCCGCCGCTCCCCAGGATGAGCACGCCTTCCGCGCGCAGCGGCTGGAGCGCCTCGCCGATGCGATAATGCCAGGCGGCATCCCGGCCGGGCTGCACCGAAAGCTGGATCGTCGGCACGTCTGCCTCGGGATACATCAGCCGCAGCGGGACCCAGGCGCCGTGATCGAGGCCGCGTGCACGATCGATGCTTGCGGTCATGCCGGCACCCGACAGCAGACGCGCGACGCGCTCCGCCAGCGCCGGGTCGCCGGGCGCCGGATAGGTGATCTGATAAAGCGGCGCGGGAAAGCCGTGGAAGTCATGGATGGTATCGTTGCGGGCGGGACCGCTCACCGTCGGCGCGGCGGTGGTCCAATGCGCGGAGACGCAGAGCACCGCCTTGGGCCGCGGCAGCCCGCCCGCGAGGCTCTGCCACGCCGCGCCGGTCTCGCCGGCATCGAGCGCGAGAGTCGGCGCGCCATGGGAGACGAAGATGCTGGGGAGCTTCGGGTCGGGCATTGGGGGCCTCCTCTGCGGGCTGCCTCTTAAGTGGATCGCGCGGTGGCCATCGGCAACCTCAGCGCCATCCCGCCGGCTTCGGCGGGATGATCAGCACGCGGTCGACGCGCCGGCCATCCATGTCGACGACCTCGAAGCGAATTCCGTCGACGCTGATGTGGTCGCCCACCTTGGGCACGCGATTGATGCGTGCCATCATGAAGCCGCCGAGCGTCTGGAAGTCGTCGCTGTCCTCGCCAGGCAGCCGCGGCAGGCCGGTGAGGTCCTTCACCTCGTCGACCGTGACCATGCCGTCGACCAGCCACGAGCCATCATCGCGGCGCACCACGGCCTGGCTGTCGGCATCGGCGGGATCGGCGATATCGCCGACCAGGGATTGCAGGATGTCGTGGAGGGTGACGACGCCCTCGAAGTCGCCATACTCGTCGACCACCAACGCCATTGGCGCGCCCGATTTCTTGAAGATCTCGAGCGCCCGCAAAGCGGTCACGGTGTTCGGCACGAAGAGCGGCGCCGCGAGCGCGGCGCGCAGGTCGAACGGGCGGCCCGCCAGCGCCGCGGTGTAGAGATCCTTGACCTGGACGATGCCGACCACGTGCTGCGGCCCGCCCTCGACCACGGGAAAGCGCGAATAGGCGCTGTCACGGATCTTGCGGCGGTTCTCGTCCTCGCTGTCGGTCAAGTCGAGCCATTCGACCTGCGTGCGCGGCGTCATCACCGCGCTGACGCGGCGGTCGCCGAGGCGGAACACCATCTGCACCATGGCCGCCTCCGCCGCCTGGAAATGCCCCGCGGCGGTGGCCTCGCGCAGCATCAGCGTGATCTCCTCCTCGGTGACCGGCGACGGCTCGCCCGAACGCATTGGAATGATCCGCAGGACTACGTTGCTCGACGCGCTCAACAGGCGTTCGGCCGGCGCGCTCAGCCACGCCATGATCTGCAGCAGCCACGATAGCCGGGCGGCGATGTATTCGGGCCGGCTGAGCGCCAGGCGCTTGGGCACCAACTCGCCGAGGATCAGCGAGAAATAGGAGATGAGGATCACCACCGCGGCGAAGCTGATCGACTTCGCATAATGGCCGACCCAGCTCGGGAAGGTCTCAAGGTACTGCGCCAGCGTCTCGGCGAGGGTGGCGCCGCCGAAGGCGCTGGCGAGCACGCTGATGACGGTGATGCCGATCTGCACGGTGGAAAGAAAGCGGCCGGGATCGCGCTTCAGTTCCAGCGCCACCCGCGCGCCGTCACGACCCAGTTCGGCGGCATGCTGGAGGCGCGCCTTGCGCGCAGACACCACGGCCATCTCCGCCATCGCGAAGAATCCGTTCAGTAGGATCAACAGGAAGACGACGGCGATTTGCAGCGACAGCATGGCGAATCCGCTCGGTTGGCGAGTCCTACGCCTTAGAATACGCGCCATCGGGGAATATTGCGCGGCTTAGGCATGGCGGGTTGCAACCCGGTCCCGGCGAAGTAACCGCCAGCCCACACTCTTGTCGGCTTATCGGGTGACGCGCCCGGCAACGGCGCGCACCTTGCGCGGCGCGGCAAGCCAGATGGCGAGCGCCGAGACGCCGGCGCAGGCGATGGCGATCGCGAAGGCGAGGGCGTAGCTGCCAGTGGCGTCGTGCAAAGCGCCGGTCACCCACGGACCGAGGCCGCCGCCGAAGATGGACGCCAGCATCAGCGTGCCGAAGATCGTGCCATAGTGCCGGCCCTGGAAGATCTCGGCGGGGATGGCGCCGATCACGGAGGTAAGGCCATAGCCGAGCATGCCTTGGGCCGCGACCATGACATAGAGCAGCGCTGGCGTCGGGGCGTAAGGCAGCAGAAGCAGCGCCACGTAGCACAGCGCGAAGCCGAGGCTGCCCACCGTCCACACCCATTTGCGGCCGATGCGGTCGGAGAGGTGGCCGAGGGCGATCTGCCCGGGGATGCCGGCGAGGCTCACGAAGCCGAGCGCCCAACCGGCATAGGTCGCGGTGAAGCCGATCTCGACCAGGTATTTCGTCTGGTGCACCTGCACCGCGTACCAAGCGTAGAGCGCGCAGAAATAGCCGAGCGCGATCCACCAGAAGCGCGCGGTGCGCAGGGCGCGCGCGAGCGTCCAATCGATCGCGACCCAAGCGCTGTCCACCACATTGCCGCTGCGTCCCGCCGTGCCGGCACCGACCGATGAGCCGTCGCCGTCGGGCGCGAGCCCGAGCTCCTCCGGCCGCCGCAGCAGCAGGAGATTGAGCGGCGCCAGCGCGACCAGCACGACGATGCCCAACGTCCAGCACGCGGCGCGCCACCCGGACTGTGCGATGACTGCCTGGAGCCAGGGCAGCAGGATGATCGAACCGACGCCGACGCCCGAGAAGGCGATGCTCATGGCGAGGCCGCGCCGGCGTACGAACCAATTCGGCAGGAACAGCGCCGGGCCGGTATAGCCGAGGCACACGCTGCCGCCGCCGACGAGCACGCCGAGCGTGGCGTAGAGGTGCCACGGCTCGCGCACCAAGGTCGCCAGCAGCAATCCCGCCGCCATCATGGCGGCGCCCAGCTCCATTACCACCAGCGGCCCGCGGCGATCCATCAGCCGCCGAGCGCGGGGCTGAGCACGGCCGAGACGAGAAAGCCGAAGGAGAACGCGCCGGCCGTGACGCCGCGCTCCCAGCCGAACTCGTCGAGGATCGGCGGAAAGAGCAGCGAGAACGCCGTGCGCGCGCTGACGCCGACGCCCATGGTCATGAAGGCCACGGCCACCACGACCCAGCCGTAGAAGAACGGCAGACGTCTCGCCAGCCCGGATACTGCGGACACGCCGGTCATGTCACAGGAAGAGGTCTGCCACAGAGCGATGATTGTGGCAGGTCGCCATCGCCGCTTCCATTACCGGCTACGTAATCGGCCGCGGTCGGCCGTCGAGTAGCTTTCGATCGCAAAGCGATCGAACGGGTCGAGCCCCTCCAAGGGGGAGAGGGAAGGGTGAGGTGGCGCAACGCAACTCGATCTGGGCGGACCTTGCGCTAAACGGCATATGGCGATCGGCTCGCCGCCGTGAAGAGGCGGTCGCGCCCCCGCAGCATGGATGCTAACCCGGGTCACCCATGCCCCGACAGCACCGCCACCGCGCGGTCGATGGCGTCGCGGAAGGCGTCGTCGAAGGAGACGCCGCTGATGTGCCAGCGGTGCTCGCGTCCCGCCCACGAGAGATGCCAGCGCGCGGTCCAGCCCAGCACCGCCTCGGTCCAGACGAGGGTGCCCGTCAGCATGGCGTCGCCGCCGCTCGCTCGGGCCAAGTCCCGGAGGCGCGACGCCGGCGCGGCGGCGAGCCCGCCATAGGTGACGCGGCCGGCGGCGAGCAGCGCCGTGCTCGGCAGGCGCACGGCGATGCCGCGCTTGGCCGCCGCCGCCGCGAGCGCTTGCCGCTGGCCGAGGCCGCGCTCGCCATCCTCGGCCAGGACGTAAGCCGCCGTCGCGTCGCGCACATCGAGGAGCACGGCGAGGCGCGGCCGCGGCTCGGGCCAGGGCGCGCGTCCCAGCGAGCGCAGCGCCGCATCGATCTTCGGCGGGTCGAAGGCGACGGTGAGGTCGAAGGGCCGGTCGCGCGTCCCCTGCTCGTCATGGACGGGGATGCCCTTCATGCGGTCGCGATAGTCGAAGCTCACGACGAAGCCGGCGGCCTCGGCCTGCAGGGCGGCGACCGCGGGATCGCCGGCGAGCCGCGGATCGCCGGACACCTTCACCATTACCGCGTCGAGGCAGAGCGCGAAGCCCCGCGCCCGCTCCGCCTCGCCCTCCCCGGTGACGATCGCTTGCGCCTGATAGAGGTCGTCGGCCGCCGACGCGGCGCCGCCAAGGGCGATGACCGCGGCGAGGAAGATGGCGAGGGTCAGGGCGTGGCGCAACGGCACCAGGGCGCGCATGGCGGCAGTCTGCCGCTGCGGCGGCCGGAAATCGACTCCGACCTGGCCGGGCGGCGTAAGGAACCCTTAACGGCGCCGCGGTTACCCTCCCGGCTTCGCCCTTGCGACAAGCACGTTGGAGGCACCATGAGGATCACCTGCACCTGGATCGCGGCGCTTGCGCTGCTCGGCGTGACGGCTTGCGCCCCGGCGACGACCACCACCAAGTCATGGCCCGAATTCCGCGTGCCCGGCGCCGATTTCGCCGTGTCGCTGCCGGGCAAGCCCGAAATCGGCCGGGACACCACGGCGAAGGATGGCAGCGTCTCGCGCTCCTATAACTTCGACGAGGGGGCGATCGTCTACAGCGTCGCTTATACAGCGTCGACGCCCAAGTCGAAGAAGCTCGCCCCGCTCGACGGGTGGCTCGACAACATCCGCGACGAGCTCGTCGCCAAGATGAGCGGCAAGCTGCGCGACGAGCGGCGACTGGCCGTCGGCGACAGCCGCGGCATGGAGCTGGTCCTCGACGTCCCCAAGATCGGCGACAAGGACGCCTACACGATCCGCGGACGCTTCTATGTGAAGCACGCCGGGACGGGCAAGGACCTCAAGGACATGCTGTACCAGACGATCATCGTCGGCGATCCCGGCCATGACGCGGACGCGTCCGTCGCGAAGTTCCTCGACTCCTTCCACTTCGTCCAGGGCTGATCGGACAATCGCGAAGGGGTGGCGGCGGCCTACCCCTCGGTGAGCGTCAGCTCCGGCTCGGCGTCGAAATCGAAATCAAGCACCCGGGGCGGGGCCGCGTCGCGCTCCTGAGCTTGTCGAAGGGGGGCGATGCTCGGGGCGGATCGGGGCGTTCCGGCGGCGACCCGCGTCAGGGCCTGGCGGGCCCGCGCCAGCACCGCCACGACGCTGCGGCGCGTCAGCCCGTCGCTGCGCAAGAGCGCGACGGCGATCGGGTCGGACAGCAGCTCGTCGAGGGACGGCTCCGTTCCGGGTAGCCAAGGATTCGGTCCGCACACAGGCCCTCGCTTGGAGCCGAGGCTGCCAGCTCCCCTCAGTTATAGTGCTGAATACGATTGCACTATGGATGCGAGATGACGTCAAGCGGCGGCGCAACCAGGACGCGGCGACGTACGGGGGCATGCAGGGAATTGCGGCCCTCCGCGGGCGCCGCGGATCTCGGCGAAAACCGCGTCCGAACAGCGGCTTAGCGCACGGCGCGCGGGCGGGCGCGCGGCCGGCTGTGGCAAATTATGGTCGCAGGCCGCGGCCCCTGGTTTCGTCCTCACCCTGAGGAGCGGTGCGCAGCACCGCGTCTCGAAGGGCGAGCGGGGCAGCGACAGCTCCAGCGACGCAATCCACCTCTGCGCAGGCCGGCGGTGGTCGCGGCGGCCGGGCGGCGCTAGTCTGCACGCCATCGGCACGGTATCGGAGGCGCACCCCTCATGGCTCCCCTCACCTTCTATTACGGCTCGGGCTCGCCCTTTGCCTGGCGCGTGTGGTACGCGCTCGAGCACAAGGGCATTCCTTACGCGATGACCACGCTGTCCTTCGACAAGGGCGAGCACAAGCGGCCGGACTTCCTCGCGCTCAACCCGCGCGGCCGCGTGCCGGTGATCGTCGATGACGGCTTCGCGCTCTATGAATCGGCGGCCATCGTCGAATACCTCGAGGACAGGCGGCCGGGCGAGCCGCGCCTCTTCGCCGCCGATGCGCGCCAGCGCGCGGTGCAGCGGCGCATGATGCGCGAGGCCGACCAGTACGTGGCGCCGGCGCTGACGCAGATCGCGACGCTGCTGCGCCCGGCGGAAGGCGAGCGCCCGGCGCCGGAGAAGCTCGCCGCCGCCACCGCGGCGCTGCAGCAGGAGCTGGCGCTGTGGGAGGCGGCGCTCGCCGGCGACTATCTCGTGGGCGCCCTCTCCGCCGCCGATTTCACGCTCTACCCCCAGGCGGCGCTGGTGCAGCGCTTCGTCGCGCGCGCCAAGGGCGCTGTGCCCGCGGGCCTTCTCGGCCCCAAGCTCACCGCCTGGGCGCGCCGCATGGAGGCGCTCCCCGTCACCCGGAAGACCTGGCCGCCGCATTGGAAGTGACCCTTCGCGACGCGGTCCTTCGGACCGCTCCTCAGGGTGAGGACGAACAGGGGCAGCGTAAAACAAAGCTCCTCACCCTGAGGAGGCCGCGCCAGCGGCCGTCTCGAAGGGCCGCACCGCCCAGAGCTCCGGGAAACGCACCGCGAGCCAGCGCGCGATCGCGGCGTTGACGGCGACGGGCTTCTCCTGCGCCATCCAATGCCCGGACGGCACGGTCACCTCGGTGAGGTCGCGGCAGTCGCGGCGCATCGGCTCGGCCAGCCGCGAGGTCACGGTCTCGCAGACGGTGTCGTATGCCGCGTGCAGGAACAGCACCGGCAGCGCCAGCTTTCCGCCATTCGCCGCTCGCATCGCGTAGTCGGTGTTGCGCTCGCGGTTCATGTACCAGGAATCCGGGCCGAAGAATCCGGTGCGATCGAGCGCGGCGACGTAGCGGTCGAGATCCACACGTGTCAGCACGGCGGCGTCGAGCGGCACATCGGGCGCGGCGCCGGCGCCGCCGAACCAGCCCTTGTCGCGGCGTATGGTGGCGGTGCGCGCCGGCTTGCCGATGGCGGCGGGATTGCCGGCACGGAACAGCGCCTTCACGGTGTTGCGCACGTTCGCCTCGAACGCGGCGCGCGCCTGGTCGAAACTCTCGGCGTAGAACTCCTGATAGTCCCACTGCCCCAGCGGATACTCCGCCTTGGGATAGACCGCGCGGTCGATCAGCGGCAGGAAGCTCCGCGGCGTGAAGCCTTGCGCGAAATAGGGCACGCACAGGCTGGCGACGCCGAGGCAGCGCTCGGGGTGATGGCTGGCCAGCGCCCAGACGACCGGGCTGCCCCAATCGTGGCCGACCCAGATCGCCCGGTCGCGGCCGAGCGCGTCGAGCAGCTCCAGCATGTCCTGGACGGCGTGCTCGAGCGCATAATCCTCGTGGCGCGCGTAGGTGCTGGAGCGGCCGTATCCGCGCATGTCCGGCGCTATCGCGTGGAAGCCGAGGCCGGCGGAGCACGGCAGTTGATGGCGCCAGCTGATCGACAGCTCCGGCCAGCCATGAACGAAGATGATCGCCGGCGCATCATCGGCGCCGCAGGCAAGGTAGAAACTCGTGTGCCGCTTCGACTTGGCGACGTGCTCGGTGACCGGGAACATCATGGCTGCCTCCGTTCCGCATCTACGCCTTATCTTGGGCGGTGCGGGCTCCCGCGGTTGCCGCGCAACCGCTGACGCCCGCCTGCGATCGCGCTGCGCGCGACGCTAAAAATACGGCACGCCCTGCGTGTTGATGTAGAGGGCGTAGAGCGATTGGCTGGCCGCCATGAACAGGCGGTTGCGCTTCACGCCGCCGAAGCAGAGGTTGGCGCAGCGCTCGGGGAGCGCTATGCGGCCGATGGGCTTCCCAGCGGGCGACAGCACCAGCACGCCGTTCCGTCCCTCGCCCGTGCCCCAGCCCGCCCACAGATTGCCGTCGACATCGCAGCGGAAGCCGTCGGGATTGGTGCCCTCGCCGCCGTCGTAGAAGATTCGGCCGTTGGCGAGCCGGGTGCCGTCGGCCACAACATCGTAGATGCGGATCAGCGGGTGCGGCGTCGCGCGCGAATCGACGATGTAGATCTTGCTCTCGTCGGACGTGAAGCAGATGCCGTTGGGCGCGTTCATGTCGTCGGCGACGAGCGAAGCCTGCCCGGTCCTGCCGTCGATGCGGTAGACGTTGGGGTGAAGCTCGGGCTCGGCCTTGTGGCCTTCGTAATTGCTCCAGATGCCGAAGGGCGGATCGGTGAACCAGATCGAGCCATCCGACTTGACGACGACGTCGTTGGGCGAGTTGAGCCGCTTGCCCTCGAAGCGGTCGATCAGCACGGTGAGCGTGCCGTCGGACTCGGTGCGGGTGACGCGCCTCGTGCCATGCTCGCAGGTGACGAGGCGGCCCTGGCGGTCGCGCGTGTTGCCGTTGGCATTGTTCGAGGGCTTGCGGAAGACGGTTACGGCGCCGGTCTCCTCCTCCCATTTGAGGATGCGGTCGTTGGGGATGTCGCTCCACAGCAGATGGCGCCCGTCGCCGAACCAGGCCGGCCCCTCGCACCAGCGGCAGCCGGCGGCGAGGCGCTCGACCGCGGCGTTGAAGATGCGATACTTGGCGAAGGCGGGATCGAGGATCTCGATCGCCGGATCGGGATAGCTCTCCGCCGGCTCCCAGCGCGCCCCGCCCGCCCGCGCCCCGGCGGCGGCCTCGCCGCCCGAAACAGACCATCTCGCTTGCGTCATGGCGCCCTCCCGCTTACCGGCCGGCGCCGATGCCGACCGCCCCTCGGCCCGCACCATAACAAATGGCGGTCAGGGGAGCAGGCGCCCCATGCGCAGCCGCCGAAAACGCAAGAAGTAGACGAGGTGATAGTAAATCGCCCTTGGGTCCAGGAGACCCGAGCGAAAGAACTCCGCAACCTCGGCACCGAGGCCGCGCAAATCCCGCCGTTGCAGCCGGTTGACGAGGATGACAACGGCTTTGCGCGCGCAGACCATCTTGACATAGGACCGGCATTTCAAGCGGTCATCGCGCAGGAACGTCATCCAGAGATCCAATGTCCATCGCAAGTCGGCGCGCCAAGAGCGATGGAAATTGGTGAAAGAGTTGGCACTCTGCAGCGAGTGATAGCGGTACTGCATCAAGTGAGTCGATATGAACGCGCACGACCCGCCCGCGGTCGCCAAGATATAGGCGATATAGAGATCGACGGAAATCGGCAAATCCTCCGGAATGCGCGACCAGTCGACGGCGTCCTTGCGAATGAGCGATCCGGAGACCACGCAGATGGCGCGGTACACCAGGGCGATGTCGTCGAACGAGCGATAGATTCCGGTGCGCAGGAGATGGCGGCCGAACCGCCGCGTCACCTGGTCGGTCGCCGCGACGCTCAGCTCCCCCTTTGCGTCGATGATGTCGTGATTGCAGAAGGCGACGATAACTCGCGGATCCGCCTCCATCGGGGCGATGAGCGCGGCGATGAAATCCGTTCGCCAGACGTCGTCATCGCCGAGGATGGCGACATACTTGCCGGTCGCCATCGCGACGCCCAACAGGGTGTTCGGCGTTGGCCCGAGGTTGGAAGCATTGCGGTGCAGGCGGATCCGGGGATCCCCGAACTCGGCCAGGATGCCGCTCGGATCCGCGGGGCTGGCGTTGTCGCAGATGATGATTTCGAGGTTACGGTAGGATTGCGCGACCGCGCTCGCCAGCGCGATCCGCAGGTATCCCGGGCGATCGAAGGTCGGAATGACGACGCTGACCAGGCTGTCGCGATCGCTTGCCGAAAAGTTCATGCAATCTCCCGCTCATCCCGTAGCGTATTTTCCTGCCACCGCGCACCCCGGCTCGGCGAGGATCCGGGCCGCGGCCTCCTCGCCGCTGATGAACGCCTCGTCGGTCCAGGCGTGATCCCAGTTTCCGTAGCGGCCGCAATAGCCGACGCCGATGTCGCGCAGGTAGCCTTGGATCGTCGCGAGCGCGGGGGCGCGGTCGTGGTCGTAGATTACATTGGCGTAGCGGTTGACCGCGGCGTCCTTGAGCAGGATCTGATCGTCCTCGCGGATGAACCGGCAGCGCCGCAGATCGGCGATCGCCGGCTCGATCAAGTCCGCCGGACGGGCGCGCAACGGCCGATATTTGTCGGAGAAATAGATTTCCGCCTGAATGGTCCCGGCGCCGGGCGGCGCATTGTGCGGCGAAAACATGTGCGGCAGGTTCACCCGCGAAAACACGATGTCTTCATCGTAGAAATAGGTGATGTGGGTCTCGGACAGGTCGGCGCGGCCGATGCCGAGATTGACCAGCACCGCCGTGGTGAAGGCCAGCTTGCGCGACGCCTCCAGCACGTCCTTGGGCACGCCGTCGATCAACGGGATCAGTTCCGGTAGCGGTATCGACGATATCACGCGCTCATAGGGCGCCGACGTGCCGTTGGCAAAGCGCAGGATGCGCTGCTTCGCGTCAAGGCCGCAGAGCCGGTGGCCGAGGCGCAGCTCGAAGCGATCGGCGAACGCCTCGAGATAACTCATGAACCCGCCGAACGACGGATAGCGGAACGTGTCGACGTAATGCACACTGGCGCGCTGGCCGGCGACGGCACCATGCACGATCTCGTCGAGGCTCGGCCGGTACATGCGCGGACCGATCCATTCCGTGGTCAACTGGTCCATGGTGGTCGTGTGGTACTTGCGGCCGTACACCATGGGGAACGTTTCGGCGAAGGTCTTGCCATAGGTCTGGTGAAGCCATTGCGCATAGTTCGGCTTTGCTGTCATCGGGCTTTGATGCACCGCGACGAAATCCTTGATCACGTCGACGATCAGCTCGGGCGGCAGGCCGCGCAGATTGCATTGGACCGGGTGGGTGATGCGGCGCCCGCGCCAGTAGTTGTCGATCTTGAGCTGCGGCTCCTCGTGGCGGCCGCCAATGTTGCCGGCGAGGAGATTGCGGATGCGGTCGTTCTTGGTGAAGGAGATATGGCCGCCTTCGTCGAAGACGAAGCCGTTCTCATAGCGGAACGACCATGTGTGCCCCCCATAGTAGGGGTTGCGGTCATAGCAGACGAACGGGACGCCCGCGGCGTCCAACGCGTGTCCCGCGCCGAGACCGGCCATTCCCGTACCCAACACCGCAATCGGTCTCACGCCGCGACCCCCTGTGCCTCGTATTAGGCCGCTGCGAACGCGATTACGGCCCATCGAGTTCCCGTGCTGGTCGATAGCTCGCGCGATCGAGAAGGACCGACCCCGATCTTGGGGCCGGCACGGCGACGGTCATCGGCCGAAGGTGCCGCCCCGGCGGATACGGCCGGGCCGCTTTCCTGGTCGGTCGCGGCTGTGGCGCTCCTGTTTCAGGCCAGCGTCATAGGCTTACGAGGCAGCCGAAGAGGTCAGCGAGCGCGGCTCTGTCGAGCCTTCTCTGAACGCTCGGTGAGCGGCGCGAAGCAGCGGCCGCTCGGTCGTGAGATACAGGACGATCCCGCCACATGACGCTGCCGTTGCAATCGTGAAGAAGAGCAGCAGCGGCTCCAGCCGCTCGGTGAACCCCGTGACATGAGCCGCCTTCACCAAGCCGACCGCGATCGTGAAATGGATCAGATAGATCGAATAGGAGGCGGCGCCGACGAAGACGAGAGGGCGCGGAATGAGGAAAATCCGATGCTCGATCTCGAGCGAACCACGCGCGAAGATCATCAATGCGGCGCCTGCGCCGTAGCAGAGGCTCGGCCATGCTTCCAGAAAATCGTAACCGCCGCGCAGTTCGACGACTGCCGTCGCGACGAAGAGGACGACGACGCCCGTGGCGGACCGCCATCCGGCGCGGCAATGCGTGTCGAGCAGCAGCTTGGCGACCGCCATGCCAATGAAGAATTCGAGGTTCTTCACATGCAGGAGGAAATTGAGCGGCGGCAGGAGAGTCGAGAAAAATCGCGCCCCCAGCAGGGCGGCAATCCAGACGCCCAATATCACGCCGCCGATCCGTCGCGAGAGGATCACAAGGCCGAAGAACGTGTAGAAAAGCAACTCGTGCGAAAGCGTCCAGGCGACACCGACGATGTTCACTTGGCCCGGCCTTGTGAACGGAATCAGGAGCGCCGATTGCACGATCGCCGCGGACGCAGCCTCGTCGCCGATCCGTTCAGACGGATGGACTATGAAGGTGGCAGCAGTGACCAGCGCGAGCGTGACCCAAAATGCGGGATATATGCGCGTCAGCCGACGGACGGCATAGTTCCGGAACCGGCGCGGGGAGCCGATGTCGCGATGGTGGATGTAGTAGATGATGAAGCCGCTCAGGACAAAAAGAGATCCACGCCGGCACGGCCCAAGGGAAATAAGATCCCGCCGGCAAGAACGTGACCGCCGTATTTCGCGCGCGCCAGTGTTCCGGCTGTGTGGTGCGCCACGACCAGAAGCGCAGCAAGCGCGCGCAACGCCTGCAATCCCAGCAGCAGCTGAGATCGCTCCCGCATGGTCGATCCCTTGGCGTGACGTGCCTCGGGAGTCCAACTTGGTTCAAAGGTTATCTGCCTGAGCATAATGTTCAACGGCTCGTCCAAATAGTCTTCGACGCCTCGTTTAGTGTCGTTTATCGCGCCTCGTCTGTGGCCTTGCTTGCTCGCCCGGATCGATCCGCATCGCCCGGCCGCTGGCCGCTCTACCTTTCGCTCCCGGCTCTGCGGTACCATTCGATGGTGCGACTCAAGCCCTCGGCGAGGCTCGTCTTCGGCGCCCAGCCCAGCATGCGCCGCGTCTCGTCGGTGCGCGCCGCCCGCGTCGGCTCCATCGGACGATCGGGAATAGCGCCGAAGACCGGCGGCGATTTTGCTGCCATCAGCTCGCAGATTTTTTCCACGAGTTCGGCCGTGCTGATCAGCGACCCCGACCCAAGGTCGACCGTTCGGCCCGCGAGATCCGGCGCCACCGCCATGCGCGCAAGCCCGATGGCCACATCGTCGACATAGACCCAATCGATCAGCCGGCGGCCGCTGGTGATTTGCGGAGGCTCCCCCTGCAACACGCGCCCGATCACATAGGGAATCAGCTTGGTCGCGTCCTGCTGGGCCGGCCCGTACACCATGAATACGCGCGCGATGGCGCCGGGAAGCTGGTAGAGCGCGTGAAACATGCGCACATAGTCGCTGCTCGCCCATTTGGACGCGGCATAGGGCGCGCCCGGCACGGCCTCGCCGGAGCGGGCGTCCGGCTCGACGAGCGAACCCGTGACGATGAACCTGCGGCACTCCGTCCCGGCAAGTGCATGCAGCAGGTTCACCGTCGTATGCAGGTTGCTGTGGAAGGTGGGGAGGACATGAGCCAGGTCGGGCGCCCCCCAGACATGGCTTGCCAGATGAAACACATAGTCGGGCCGTACGGATTTCACGAGATCCTGCGTTGCCGCGGCGTCCGTGAGATCCCGTTGCCAGTGCCGGTGCGCGGACGCGGCGCCCGCCGCTCGCCTGCTCACGGAATGCACGACCCAGCCGGACGCGCGCAATAGATCGCACAAGCGGCTGCCGATAAAGCCGGCGCCCCCGGTGACGAGCGCGCTCGCGCCCGCGTGAGCAGCGGTTTCGCGGTCGGATGTGAAGCTAATCTCGGTCACGCGCATGTTCCAACATCGAGGGTCGCCGCATCGGGCGGGATCCTGTCGGCATGCATACATTTTTTCCGCGCGCCGCGCGATCTGCGCCGCGACGATGTCGCGGATGCCGTCGGGATCGACCCGGAGAACGGCTCAAGCGTGAAGCCTCCGATCCAACCCTTAGAGGAACGTTGTCCCCGTCGCGCCGTTCCCCGCGAAAGTTGAACTCGCCCGATATATCCTTGCCTACTGATTTTGGTCTAAGGTTGGCGCATCTCGCAACGGCAAGCTTCCGTATTCGCGTCGCCTGCCGCTGCCGGTCAGCGTGATCAGCACCCGCGACCGCGCCTGGCCAGACTTCCTCGGCGACACCGCAACGCCTTGACCCGGCGCTGGTTTCCGGCCGAGAGTGGCGGCGCCGAGGGTCGGGACCTCGGGTGCACGAGGAGAACATGATGGCGAAAGTGAGATCGGTCCTGCTCGCGGCAGCGGCGCTGGCGCTCGCCGCCTGCGGCACGACGCAAGGCGACCGCGCCGCGACGGGCGCCATCATCGGCGGCGGCACGGGCGGCGCCATCGGCCTCGCCTTCGGCGGCGTCGGCGTCGGCGCGGGGATATTCGTCGGCGCCGCCATCGGCGCCGGCACCGGCGCCCTCACCAATGCGCGCCAGGTCGATCTCGGCAAGCCGATCTGGCGCTGACCTGCCCCCGCCGCGCGCCGCCCGGAGCGCGTCGCGCCGGACGCGCCTGCGCCGGCGCTGGCGGGCGCTGCGGCGCGGCTGGCGCCGCTGGCGAAGGCGCGCGCGCCCCGTCTGGCGTGCCTTGCGTGCGGCGCCGCCGCTGCTGCAGGTCCTCGCCAGCGTCGCCACCATCCTCCTGATCTTCGCGGCGCTCAACGTCGCCTACCACGTCATCCGCAAGCCGACCGAGATGTTCTTCCCGGTCGCGGGTGCGCTCAACAAGCTGTCGGCGGAGACGTGGCGGCAATACGGGCCGCTGTTCCGCGCCAACGCCACTGCCGCGATCACGCCGGAGCTGCTGGCGGCGCTGGCGCAGGTCGAGGCCGCCGGCAACCCGGTGGCGCGGACCTATTGGCGCTGGCGCTTCTCCTGGAACCCGTTCGCGATCTACCAGCCGGCCTCGAGCGCCGTCGGCATGTACCAGATGACCGACGGCGCCTTCGCCGAGGCGCGGCGCTACTGCATCCACGATCACCGCGTGGTCGAGGACGGCCCGTGGCACGATTGGCGCTCGTGCTGGTTCAACGCGCTCTACACGCGCATCGTGCCGAGCCACGCCGTCGAGCTCACCGCCGTGTCGCTCGACCGCAACGTCGCCGACATCCTGCAGCGCCGCGGCCTCGCCGCCGCCACGCCGCAGCAGACGCAGGACCTCGCCGCGCTCATCCATCTCTGCGGCGCCGGGGCCGCCGGTGCCTTCGCACGGCGCGGCTTCCGCCTCGCGCCCAGCCAGCGCTGCGGCGATCACGAGGCCGCCGCCTATCTCGCCCAGGTCAATGCCATGAAGCGCCTCTTCGCGCGCCTCGCCGCCGCGGAGTAGAGCGCCGCGTGCGCCAATCGCGGGCGAAGTTGACGCGCGTCAAGGCGGCGCCGATCCGTGGCGCGCATATAGCTCTTCGCACGAGAGCGAGGAGAATAGCGATGGCCGGGGGCGACGCGCGACGCGCTGAAGAACCTGCCGGAGTTCAGCTACCTGAGCTGAGCGCGGCCGTGGTCGCGCATCCCGCACCGCGCGTCGCGCAGGCGCCGCCCCCGCCCCCCGCGGGAGCGTCGGCCGCCCTCGCCGAGCCGGCCGCCATCGATCCGCTGGTCGCGGCCGAGACCGCGCGCCTTCACTGTGTCAGCGACCACACGCCCGGCATCACGCGCGAGCGGATCGGCGACGGCAAGGACGGCTTCCTCTATCGCGATCCGCAAGGGCTGCTGATCCGCGATGCCGCCACGCTCGCGCGCATCCGCGCGCTCGCCGTGCCGCCCGCCTGGACGGCGGTGTGGATCTGCCCCGACGCCGACGGCCATATCCAGGCGACCGGGCGCGACGCGCGCGGGCGCAAGCAGTACCGCTATCATCCGCGCTGGCGCCATGTGCGCGACGAGACCAAGTTCGAGCATATGCTGAGCTTCGGCCGCGCGCTGCCGCGCCGGCGCCGGCGTGTCGAGACCGATCTGAACCGAGACGGCTTGCCGCGCGAGAAGGTGCTGGCGGCGGTGGTGCGGCTGATGGAGCGCAGCCTGGCGCGCGTCGGCAACCCCGAATACGCCAAGCAGAACGAGACCTTCGGCCTCACCACCCTGCGCAACGACCATGTGCGCGTCGCCGCGGGCGGGCGCATCGAGCTCGATTTCCGCGGCAAGCACGGCATCCGCCACCACAAGGTCGTCACCGACCCGAAGCTCGCGCGCATCCTCGCGAATTGCCGCGACCTGCCGGGCTCGGAGCTGTTCAAATACATCGGCCCGGACGTGCGTGGCACCGCATCTCCTCGGAGCACGTCAACGCCTATCTCCACGAGACCGCCGGCCGCGCCGTCACCGCCAAGGATTTCCGCACCTGGGCCGCGACCAACCTCGCCGTGCTCGAATGCGCCTTCCTGCACGCGGCCAAGCCGACCAAGCGGGCCGCGGCGACGGTGGTGGAGCGCGTCGCCGAGCGGCTCGGCAACACGCGGCGGTCTGCCGCAACTGCTACATCCACTCGCGCGTGCTGTCCTCATATCTCGACGGCTCGCTCAAGCCGGTGCTCGCCGCCATCGAGCAGAGCGTCCGCGCGCCCGAGCTGTGGGCGGTCGAGGGCTTCGTCATGCGCCTGCTCGAGCAATGGGAGGCGGCGGACGCCCGCGCCGCCGCCGGCGTCGAGGACGCGTACGCGTAAGCTCCGAGAGCCGCGCCGGCCGGATGTCCGCGATCCACATGCCGACCGGGGCGAATGGTGAGCAAGGTCGTGGGTTCAGAATCTATACCCGGTGCGCAGACCGAAATTGGTCAGCCCCTGGTTATGCCGAGCGAGGTTGGCGTTCGATATGTGGTCGAGAAACAGGGACAGGCTCAGGGCGGAGGTGAATTGATAGCCAAGCTCCACGCTTTCGCGGAAGAGCCCGCGCGAGCCCAGACTCTTGTGCCCGGGGACGGACCCGTCGAGCTGACCGTCCTGCACCGCGCCGCCGAGGCCGAAGCCGGCGAACAACCAGCGCCAGGGCCGGACCGTCCAAGTGAGACCGGCATAGGCGTAGCTCGTCCTGCCGGCGGTATTCACGGACACGCCAAGATCCGGTCGCGGCGCGCCGACCGTGTCGAGGAACGAGGGGGAAGCGAACAGCGCCTCACCGTTGATATCGGGGCCTCGCTCGACATGATGATCGCCGAATCCGATATCGTGGTCCGTGAGACCGAGCTTCGCCTCGTCGATCCAGCCACTCTGCGCCTGCGCGGCAGGCATCAAGACCACGAGGAATGGCGCGACCAGGAACCATGGGCGAAGCCACCAGAGGACGGAAAATGCCGAGACATCATCGCGGCCGAGGTCGGCGCATGGAGCGCCGTTCCAGACGATATCGCCGTCGCCCACGCCGAGTGACTCCCAAGCAAAATTGAATTGGTTACGCGCCAACCCGCGAGGCGCCCCGGACAAGCGGCTCGGCGACATTGTGATCGGAATCCGTCAACCCGCGTTCGGCCATCGCGCGCTGCCAATTCAGGAGAGCGGTTTTCATCCACCCGACGGGCTTGTCCATGACCGGACTCATGTGAGCCACCCACAACTCGATCTCCTTCGCCGTGTGTCTGTAGCCGCTTTCCACCGACATGAATGCAATGCCGACAATTTGCTCGGCAAGCTGCCGATCAATCATTGATTGCGGCGTGCTCCAGTTCGCGTCCCCTACGCAATTGGTGTAGAACCCGAGCCGCTTGAGTATGTCGATCGTTCCCGACTCGGCCAGCGCGTCGAAGCCTCGATGCGGCTCACCCGGATGGGCAACGGGTCCCGGATTGATCGAGTGGCGGTTCTTGCAACGATGCGATCGATACGCACTCCAGAGCTCTCGCCGTTCGGTGTCGTCCTTGCACGTTGCGATCCGCCGCAAGATCGAAACCTTCGCCGCTTCCTCGATGCACAGGATCGCAACAGAAGCTGCCGTAGGATAGCGCCCGGCATCCAGGAGCAGCTGGGCATCCGCCAACAGCCGAGCCGCGTTGTCCTCGGCCGCGTTCATGCCCGCCGCGATCTGCGCGGCGCTCAATCGTCCCGCGTATTGGTCAAACCTAGGCGCGACCATGTTCTGCCCTCATGCACAACGCTCGCCGTCGGAAGGACGACCGGCAGTTCCTCGGGAGTCCGCACGATGACACGACGCGCTTACGGCGTCTCCGATCAAGTGAGAAACGTCATATTCCTGTAAGGCGAAATAACTACACTGCCCACGGCGGCGTGAGAGCGCGTGTCGATTCGTTGCATCTTGTTACCTAGATCCGCTCGCGGGAAAACGAACGTGAGTGGCGCATGGCCGGCGTTCACCCGCCCGAAACGGAATTTATGTGAGGCCCCGCACTTTGGCCGATCAGCGGTTTTTTCATCGTAGCGGCCCGTTCCCTTTAAGCTACATCGCCCGGCACATCGAGGCGGAGCCGCCGGACGATGCCAGCGGTGCGATGATGATCGATGATATCGGCCCTCTGGAAACCGCGGGGCTCGGCGAGATCACCGTCTTCTGCGATGCGCGCTACCTCGACAAGTTTCTTTCGACTCGCGCGAGCGCGACGGTCACGAACCATGACTTGGCGCGCCTCGGACCGAATCGAAGCGGCTTGCTCCTCGTCGAGCATCCGCGATTGGCCTATGCGCAAATCGGCCACCTGTTCTACCCGGCCTCTCCGCCAGTATCAGGCGTCGATGCGAGTGCTTCGATTGATCCGACCGCCGTCATCGGCGATGAGTCTCAGATCGACGCCGGCGCGGTCATCTCAACCGGCGCGAAAATCGGGGCGCGGTGCCACATCGGTGTTCACGCGTTTGTCGGCCCCGGCGTCGTCATCGGCGATGACTGTGCGATCGGCGCGAACACGGCGATCAGCCACGCCCTCCTCGGTGATCGTGTCCGGATCGAAAGCTGCGTGACCGTCGGCAGTCAGGGCTTTGGCTTCGTGCCCGGGCCAAAGGGCATGCTCCGCATGCTGCAACTGGGCCGGGTCGTGATCGAGGACGACGTCGAAATCGGCGCGAACTGCGCGATCGATCGCGGCGCCACCGGGGACACGGTCATCGGCGCCGGAACAGTGATCGATAACCTCGTGCAGATCGGCCACAATGTGCGGATCGGTCAAAAATGTGTCTTGTGTGGACAGGTCGGTGTCGCCGGGAGCACCGAAATCGGCGCTGGCGTGATGATCGGCGGTCAGTCGGCGATCAGCGATCATCTGACGATCGGCTCCGGCGCGCGGATTGCCGGCAAAAGCGGCGTGATGCGCAACGTCAAGCCGGGCGAAGCGGTTGGCGGATATCCCGCGGTGCCAATTCGCCAATGGCACCGGCAAACTTCCGCCCTTTCGCGTCTGCTTCAACGCAAGTCGAATAGCGGTTGACGGGCTGCGGTGCGGAGCGCCCCGGTGCCGACCAAGGCTTGGCACAAAACTGTTCAGGCGGCGCGCACCTTGGTGAGGAAGGCGCTGACTTCCTGGCGCAGATGCTCGGACTGCTGCGACAGATCGCGCGCCGCCGAGAGGACGTGACTGGCGACTTTGCCGGTCTCCACGGCGGCTTCCGTGACGCCGCCGATGGTGGCCGATACGTCCTGCGTCTCCTTGGCCGCCTGCTGCACCGATCGATCGATCTCTTGTGTCGCCGATTGCTGTTGCTGGACGGCGGAGGCGATCGACGATGAGATGGCGTCTATCCTCTCGATGGTGGCAAGGATCGCGCCGATGGCGTTGACGGCGCCCTGGCTCGCCCCCTGCATGCTCTGGATCTGATCGGAAATCTCCTGCGTCGCACGCGCCGTCTGGTCGGCGAGGCTCTTGACCTCGCTGGCCACCACGGCAAAGCCCCTGCCCGTCTCGCCGGCGCGGGCCGCTTCGATGGTGGCGTTGAGCGCGAGGAGGTTGGTCTGCTTGGCGATGCCCTGGATGAGCGCGATGATGCCGTCGATATGCTGGGCATTCTCGGCAAGAGCCTGGATCGATGCGTTGGTGCGCTGCGCTTCGGTGCGCGCGTCCTTGGCGACGCGTGATGCGTCGCTCACTTGTCGCGCGATCTCGCCGAACGAAACCGCCAATTCCTGGGTCGCCGACGCCACCGTCTCGACATTACGCGACGCGCGACTGCTCCCGGAAGCCACGACATTGGCCTTGTGCGTCGCCGCCGTCGCGGTCGAGCTCATCTGTTCGGCCTCGGCGTTGAGCTCGGTCGACGCGCTCGATACCGAATCGACGACGGCGCTTACGCTCGCCTCGAATGCCGCGGCCAAACGCAGCATTTCCTTGCGGCGCTCGGCGTCGCTGCGCTGCCGCGTCTCCTTCTGCTCTTCCTCGAGGTGGTGCATGGCGACGGCATTGTCCTTGAATACCTGGACCGCGCGCGCCATGTCGCCGATCTCGTCGCGCCTCGACACCTGCGGCACGGGAACGGAAAGATCTCCCGCGGCAAGCCCCTTCATGATGCCGGTGATGCCGGCGATCGGGCCGACGATGCTGCGCGAGAGCAAGAGCGCCGCGACGATACCGCAGATCATGACGGCCAAGGCGAGGTCGATATTGATGTCCGCAACCTGCTGCAGTGTCTCGCTCGCAGAGGACACCGCCTCGTTCTGCGTGGCGAGCTGCGCCTCCTTGAGTTTCACCGCGCCGGCCGCCAGCTTCTCCGCCGCGTCTTGCCGCTGCTTGTTCGACTTGATGTAGAGATCCGTCGACTGAAGCAGCTTGTCGATGGCCGCGCCGTATTTCTTGACGATCTCGGGCACCGCCTGGGAAAACCGCTGCAGCCTCGCATCGCCGGCTGCGGCGATGGCAAGCCCGTGGAGGTCGACGTCGTTCTGCAAGGCCTCGAGGCGCGTCTTGGCGGTATCGGCGTCGGCCGGGTTCAGCGAGGCGAGATAGCGCGTCGCCGCCACGAGACTTGCCTGCAGCGACTCTTGGATCTGCACGCCGATCGGCAACGCGTCGAGACGCTCGCGGCTTGCCAGGCGGGCGACGATCGCCGATGCCAAATTGTTGAATTCGATGCCCGCCCGCTTGAGATCCTCGGCGCCGGAGAAGCGGCCGCCGACGGCCTTGAAGGTGTCCTCGGTCGCGGCGCGGTATTGGTCGAAGGCGGCGCGAATCTCCGCGGCGGCGCCGCCGCCCCCGCTTGCGCTCTCCTTCGACAGCTTTTCGAACGCGTCGGCGGCGAGGGCCAGATGGCGGCTGGCCTCGTTGCGGTCGGCGCCGGTGCCGCTGAGCGCGTAGCGCGAAACCGCGTCGTTGAGCTCCGCGAGACGCGAGGCGAATTCCTCGGCGGCAAGTGCGGCGATCGCCGTCAACCGCGAGCTGGCGACGCTGCCGGTGATGACCCGCGTGCCCTGGATCGAGGCGATCGCCAGCAGCCCGCAGAGCACGAGCACGAGGGCAAACCCTCCAGCGACGCGTTGCCTGATCGACAAATGATGAAGCAGCAGCGTCTTCAGCATGCCCGACGCCCAGGGCAAAGGTGGAACCGCATGATGCTCAATGCTCCGCCACTTTGTACTCGCGGATCCGGGTGATCGCCGCGGCACCGTATTTCTGCTCGAACGCGGGCATGATCGGCGCCATCGCCGCCGCGAATTTGCGCTTGTCGATGGAGGTCACGACCTGCATGCCCTGATTCTGCAGGAACGCCACGCCTTCGGCCTCTGCCTGGGCGGCGAATTTGCGCGACGCCTCGCCGCCAAGCCTGGCCGCTTCCACGAAGGCCGCCCGGTCGGCGGCCGACATGTCCTCGTAGAGGTCCTTCGAGACGAGGAAGACGGCGGGGTCGTAGATGTGCCCGCTCATCGTCAGATACTTTTGCACCTGATTGAATTTGGAGGCGACGATCGTCGCGATCGGGTTCTCCTGCCCGTCGAATTTGCCGGTCTGGAGAGCGCCGTAAAGCTCGGGAAACGCGAGCTGGCTGACATCGGCGCCGAGGCCCTTGAAGCCGGCGACCATGGTGTCGCTCTGCGGCACGCGCAGCTTGAGCCCCTTGAGGTCGTCCGGCGTCGCGATGGGATGCTTTGAATTGGTCAGGTGGCGCATGCCATTCTCGCCCCAGGCAAGCGCGATCATGTCCTTGGCGGCGAATTTCCTGAGCAGCTCGTCGCCGATCGGTCCGTCGAGCACGGCGTGGGCGTGCTCGGCATCGCGGAGCAGGAACGGGATGCCGAAGATGCCGGCCTCGGGCACGAAGTTCGGCACCGGAGCGCCGGTGATGAAAGCGAGGTCGATCGTGCCGAGCTGAACGCCCTTCATCATCTCGACTTCGCCGCCGAGCTCGGCGTTGGGGTACTGCTCGATCCTGTAGCGGCCCTGCGTCCTCCGGGCGACCTCATTCGCAAACACGGTCGCGCCGGCGCCGAGTTGGGAATTCTTGGCGAGGATGTATCCGAGCTTCAGCGTCTGTTTGTTTCCGGCAATCGCATCGGGCAGCTGCACGAGTACAAACGCAGCGATGGCCGCAACTAACAGCAGCAGTCTTTTGAACATGCGCCAGTTCCCGTTGAGCGCGTGCAGTCGTTACTTTGTGATTCATACAAGGACACCATTAACGCGCCGTAAATTCGCACAGTAATTGAGCTTTCGATGCGGAGAGCATTTGACTGTCCACTTTGAATGGGTGGCCAGCGCGCATTCACCGGAATCGCCTAAAAGGTTTCGTGTATTCCAGAGAAAAGGCGGCGTAATTTTTACTCTGATTTAGTAAGTCATGCTGATAATTAGCGTGTGTTACAGAGGAGGCTCACCATGTCGCTTTCTTTCAGCTCAATGATCCACGAGAGGCCTGCTCACGGCTCCGCGCTCGTCATCGCGGGGATGCTGATCGCCGCCGTACTCATCGTCGCGCTCTCCGCCGCCTTCGGTATGGGCTCGCCAGATCCGGCAGCGCTGATCGTCGGTCCCTGAACTCCGCACCGCCCCGCACGGCGTCGTAAATTGGCGCGATTATTATTGACACTCATGTCCGAATTACGGCAGATAACTCGGACCGCGCTCGGTCGGCCAGCCAGGATCGGACGAGCGCTCGATTTAAACCGCCCGGCTCAGCCGATGCGTCTTCGACGGGCCGGATCGACCGCCAGGATCGCGTCGATGAAGGACGCCAGCTCGGCTGTCGCGGGAGCGCCGAAGAGCGAGGCGGGAGCCCCCTTCTCCCAGATGCGCCCCTGATGCATGAAGACGATGGTGTCGGCGCTGCGCCGAGCAAAACCCATCTCATGGGTCACCAGCACCATCGTCATTCCGTCGCGCGCCAGCTTGTCGAGAACCTGGATGACCTCGCCGATCAGCTCGGCATCGAGGGCCGCCGTGATCTCGTCGAAAAGCACCAGGCGCGGTTCCATGGCAAGCGCGCGAGCGATGGCGACGCGCTGTTGCTGGCCGCCGGACAGCCGCAGCGGATAGGCCGCTATCTTGTCCTCGAGATCGACCATGCGCAGCACCTTGCGGGCGAGACGCTGCGCCTCGGCGATGGGCATTCCCTTGGCCGCGGTCAGCCCCAGCGTGATGTTGCGTTCGACGGAGAGGTGGGGAAACAGATTGTAGCTCTGGAAGACGATGCCTATCTCGCGGCGCAGCTCCCGAAGCCGTCGCGGATCGCACGGCTTGCCGTCGAACTCGATCGTGCCGCCATCCACTTTCTCGAGCCCGTTGATGCAGCGCAGCAGCGTACTTTTTCCCGAGCCGCTTCGCCCGATGATCGCCACGACCTCGCCGGCGTCGACCTCGAGCGACACGTCCTCAAGCGCCTGATGCGAGCTGAAGCGCTTAGAAATGCTTCTTAATGCCAAGAGTGGCATCGATACGCCTCTCGAGGGTCCGGGCCAGCAGCGAGAGCGGCCAGCAGAGAATGAAGTAAAGCGCCGCCACGATGGGATAGACGATCATCGGCTTGAAGGTCGTGTTGGTCATCAGCTGCCCGGCGCGGGTGAGCTCGACAAAGCCGATGATCGCCGCGATCGAAGTGCTCTTGATCAGCTGCACGGCGAAGCCGACGGTGGGCGGGATCGAGATGCGCGCGGCTTGCGGCAGGATGACGTACCAGAGCTGCTTGGGGAAGCTGAGCGACAGACATGCCGCGGCCTCCCATTGCGGCCGCGGAATGGCTTGGATCGAGCCGCGCCAGATCTCGCCGAGGAAGGCGCCCGAATAGAGGGTGAAGGCAAGCAGCACGGCCGGCCAGGCGTCGACCCGGATGTTGAAGAGAACGGCGAGACCGTAATAGGTGACGAACAGCTGCATCAGCACGGGCGTGCCTTGGAATATCTCGATGTAGCCGGTGGCGAGCCCGCGCAGGAGGCGGGAGGGCGCGGTGCGCAGGATGGCGATGAACAGCCCGACGAACGCGCCGCCGGCAAGGGCGCCGAGCGACAGGAGCAAGGTCCAGGGGATCGCCTTGAGAAGATAGAGGAACTCCTGCGTCCCGAAGGTGCGCCCCATTGCCGCCTCACGCCATCCGGCCGCGTTGGAACACCGCCCAGTAGATCGCACTCAACGCGGCTCTGAATCCCAGCGCCATGGCGAGGTACAGGCCGGTCGCGACGAAGTAGAACTCGAAGGATCGAAAGGTGGTCGATTGCAGCGAATTGGTGATCGCCGTCAGCTCGACCGCCGAGATGGTCGAGACCACGCTCGAGCTCAGCATCAGCAGAATGAACTGGCTGGCGAGGGCCGGATACACCGTCTTCAGCGCGGGGAAGATGATGATGAAGCGGAAGATCTGCAGGCGGCCGAGGCCGAGCGCGCGCGCCGCCTCGACCTGACCGTGCGGGATCGCCTCGATGCCGGCGCGGACGATCTCGCTGGCATAGGCGCCGAGATTGACCGTCATTGCCGCGAGCGCAGCGCTGTCGGCGGTGAGCCGGATCCCGACCACCGGCAGCGAGAAGTAGAAGATGAAGATCTGGACGAGGAACGGCGTGTTGCGGATCAGCTCGACATAGGCAGCCACCGCCCAGCGCACCGGCGCGAGCCCGGCCGACCTGCCATAGGCGCAAAGCACGGCGAGGCACAGCCCCAAAGCCATCGCCGTGGCGGAGAGCTGGATGGTCAGCAACGCGCCGTGCAAAAGCTCCGGGAGATGGTCCCAGACGACGTTGAATTGAAAGACATAATTCACGCCGGGTCGCTCCGGTCAGCCGACCGGCGGCAAGCCGGACCGGGCAGGCCCGGCGGCCGGCCGCTGCGGCGGCGCCGCAGAGCGTTCAAAACACGGGCAAGGCCGGCAGGTCGAGGCCGGTGTACTTCTTGTAGATCGCGGCCAGGGTTCCGTTCTGGCTGTTGAGGAAGAGCCAGGTATTGATCCACTGGCGCAGCTCGAAATCGTCGTGCCGCACGATCGGCGCGTAAAAGGCGGTCGTCACGTTGAGCTTCGTCTCGATCCCCTTGTCCGGATTGCCGTCGGCCACGGCCTTTCCGGCGAAAGAAGTCATGGCGACGGCATCGACTTGCCCCGACAGCAAGGCCTGGATCGTCGCGCCGATCTCGTCGAACCAGACGATGTTGGTGCCCTGCGGCGCCATCTTCGGCACGGTCGCCTCTTCGAGGGTCGCGCGCGTGATGCCGATGCGCTTGCCGACGAGATCGGCGGGTGCCTTGATGGCGACGCTCTTGGGTCCAAAGATGACGATCGAGAGCGCGCCGTTCGGGTTGCAGTACATGACCGCCTTGGCGCGATCGCTGGTCACCGAGATCGAGGCGATGGTGACGTCGGCGCGCCCCGCCAGGAGCGCCGGGATCCGGCCCGTCGAGGGCACTTGCACGAATTCGAGCTCGACGCCCATATCCTTCGCCATCTGGCGCGCGACCGCGACATCCGAGCCGTCGGGCTGACCGTCCTTGTCGAGAATGCCGAAAGGCGGATTGCCGACATCGATCGCGATCCGGATCTTCTTCTCCTTGAGGATCTTATCGAGCGTCGATTCGGCACGCGTGGGCTGCGCAACACACAGCCCCACTATGGACGCCAGCATCACAAACGCCAACACTCTCAGGCAGATCCTCATGACGTCCTCCCCGTCGGCTCCATCGTCGTCCTCATCGACCAGGCGAGCGACACCGTCCTTGCCGGGCATCGGCCCACTGCCCGCCAGCCACCGCGCGCCACCGCAACTGACTAATTATCTGTAACTATGTGATATAGAACAATGATAGCGCTTTCACGGTAACGGGTTCACGATCATGAGTCAAGCGTCGCTCCGGCGCGTTTGCACGACGGCTCGATCAGACGGCGCGGCGCCGACGACTGGTCGGCGTCGCGGCGCGGACAGGGCCCGTTGATTGGCGAATGACGACATTGGCCTCAAGCTCAATCTTCT
>DASWFH010000311.1:0-16672 GCA_036394355.1 Allostellaceae bacterium
GCGTAGCGACGGCAGGGCGAGGGGAGCGAGCCAGCGTTCGATGATCACTGCGCTCGCCGCCGGCGGCAAACCCGCTCTCGCCGCCGCACTGGCAAAGCTCGAGCGCGCGCCCGACGCCGAAGCGACCTTGGCGCTGCTCGATGCTGCCTATACCGCGCCGCGGGCGCGGGTGGTGGGCGTGACCGGGCCGCCTGGCGTCGGCAAATCCACTCTCATCGGCGCGCTCATCGCGCATTGGCGCGCACAGTCCACCACCGTCGGCGTCATCGCCGTCGACCCGTCGTCGCGCAACTCCGGCGGTGCGTTGCTGGGCGACCGCACGCGAGTCAGAACCGATCCCGGCGATGCCGGGGTCTTCGTGCGCTCCCAGGCGGCGCGCGACAGGCTCGGCGGGCTCGCGGCGCTCACCGTCTCGGCCATGGTGCTGATGCGCGCGCTCTACGACATCGTGCTCATCGAGACGGTCGGCGTCGGCCAGTCCGAGACCGACGTCGCCGGTGCCGCCGACACCGTCGTGCTCTGCGTGCAGCCGGGCTCGGGCGACAGCCTGCAATTCATGAAGGCGGGCATCGTCGAGATCCCGCATGTCGTCGTCGTCACCAAGAGCGATCTCGGCGAGGCCGCCGAGCGCGCCCGCGCCGATGCTCTCGCCGTGCTCGGCATGGCCGATCATGGCGCGGGCGGCTGGCCAGTACCGGTGCTGACGCTGTCGGCGCTGAAGCGCGAAGGTGTCGACGCCCTTGCGCAATCGATTGCCGGCCACCGGCGTTGGCTCGGTGAAGGCGATCGTCTCGCCTATGTGCGCCAAGCGCAAGCGGCGCATTGGCTCGTCGAAGGCGTGCGCGAGGCGTTCGGCCGGGAAGGGCTGAGCCGTGCCGCCCCGCTCGAGCTGGCGCCGGGCGAGTCACCCTTCCGTGCCGTCGCGCGGCTGGCGACGATGCTGCGCCGCGCCTAGATCGAAGCGAAGGAGGCGATCATGGACGATCTCGCAGGACGCGTCGCGCTCGTCACCGGCGGCAGCCGCGGCATCGGCCGCGCCACCGCTCTTGCGCTCGCCGAAGCCGGCGCCGATGTTGCCGTCAACTACCGCAGCCGCGCCGCCGAGGCGCAGCAGGTCTGCGACGCCATCGCCAAGCTCGGCCGGCGCACGGTCAAGGTCGCCGCCGATGTCTCCGCGGCGGCGGAGGTGGAGCGTCTGGTGAGCGCGGTCGAGGCGGCGCTCGGGCCCGTCGGCATCGTCGTCAACAACGCCGGCGTGTCGCAGCCGGTGACGCTCGAGACGCTGAGCGAGGAGATCTGGGACGCCACCATCGCCGCCAACCTCAAATCCGTCTTCCTGGTGACTCAGGCGGTGCTCCCGGCGATGCGGCGGCAGCGCTGGGGACGCATCATCAACATCTCGTCGACGGCGGCGCAGACCGGCGGCATCATCGGGCCGCATTACGCCGCGTCCAAGGCGGGCATTCACGGCCTCACCCACGCTTACGCCTCGTGGCTGGCGCGCGAGGGCGTCACCGCCAATGCGATCGCTCCCGCCCTCGTCGAGACGGATATGATCCGCGGTCATGAGCGCGCGACGCCCGACCGCATCCCGATCGGCCGCCTCGGCCGGCCGGAGGAGGTGGCGGAAGTCGTGGTGCTGCTGGCGCGCAACGGCTACATCACCGGCCAGACGATCAACGTGAATGGCGGCGCTTACCTGAGCTGAGAGGGAGAGGATGGGCGTGATCTTCGTGGCGCGCAGCGCCAAGTTCGGCAAATGGGCCTCCGATGTCGGCCTCAGCAAGCACGTCTTCAAGGTCGGCTATGCCGAGGAAGATCCCAAGGCCATCGTCGAGAAGGGCTGGGGCGGCGAGACCGACTGGACGCTGGTGCGCAAGCGCGACGCCGACGGGCTCAGCGAGGAGGAGATCGTCGCGCGGCTGGCGCGCAAGGAGAAGATGGTCGATCCCAACTATTACCCGCGGCTGCGCGGCGCCGCCGGCATCTTCAAGGTCTCGCCCGAGCATGTCGAGAACCACATCCTCGTCTCGCGCGTGATGGCCGGCGGCTCGGAGCGCCTGGAATTGAAGCTGAAGCCGACCGATTTCGCCGACTACCTCATCCACAACGCGCTGGGCTGAACGGCCAGCGGTCAGAGCGTATCTGGTGGTACCGCGCGGTGCCGGTAATGATAGCGATAAAGCTCGGTATCGAAGCCGAGCTGTCGATAGAGAGCGCGGGCCGGCAGATTGTCGGCGACGACCGCGAGGCATGCACCGTCGGCTCCGGCTTGATCGCGCGCCCAGGTGAGGACAGCCGTGACAGCGCGGCGCGCTAGACCGCGCCGGCGCAGCGCCGGATCGGTCACGACAAGGTTGATGCAGACCAGCTTGTCGTGGACTGCGCCGAAAGCGAGCGAGGCAAGCCTACCTTCCTCACCCCGGGCGGCCGTGAACACCGCCGGGACGGACAACGCCTGCAAGATCCTCCGTTGCACGCGTTGTACGGTTTCGCCGTTGCCGGTGCAGCACGCGTGAGCTTCGAGCCATTGCTCGCTCGGCGCATTCTCGGCGACATAGGCGTCGTTGCCGGTGAGTTCGCCGCCCGCGGCGAGACGTCGGTAAACCACGCAGGTTTCGTCCTCCCGCGCGCCATAACCCAGCGCGCCCAGCCTCTCGTCGAGACCGTGTTCGGCCAGCGCGGAGATGCGGAAGATTACCGGCAGCCCCTGCGCCCGGTACGCGGCCTCGCAATAGGCGATCTTCTCGCGGAGACCGCGGCGGCTTGGCCGCGACGGATTGACCGAGTTGGCACGGCGCGTGTGCCCCTCGGCAAAGCGCAGCAGCCACCCGTCGAACCAGATCTGCTGAAGCGCGGGCCAGCCCTTGAGGCAGGCCTCCTCCACGCGATGGGCGAGAGCGGCGTCGCTCCCCATCGGCGGTCAGAAATTCGCCCAGGCCGGCTTGCGCGGCGTCAGCTTTGCGCCGCCGGCGACGAGCGGCTTGCCCTCGTTTACGGCCTCGAGTCGCAGCAGGGCGAGCCCGATGCCGTCGCGGCCCGAGCGCATCTCGCCGGCTTCCTGGTCGTCCGCCATCACTGGCGTGCCGGACGGCGGCAGCGGTCCGTCCACCGTGACCGGCATCAGCCGCTTCTTGATGAGCGCGCGGTGCTTGGTGCGCGCCGTCAGTTCCTGGCCGACATAGCAGCCCTTCTGCCAATCGATGCCATTGAGCTCGTCGAAGCCGGATTCGAGCAGGATCGCCTTCTCGACCGCGAGGTCGCGGCTGCCGTCCGGCACGCCCAGCGACAGCCGCAGCCGGTCGTAGCCGGCCGCATCGCTCATTCGGAAGCTTCGGCTGGCGAGCGGCGCCGCGCCGGTGCCGCGCGGCAGCAGCAAACGCGCTCCCATCTCCGCGAGCCGCGGATCGACATAGGCGATGCCGCCTTCGAAAGGTGCGGCCGCGCCGCGCTCTCGCGGCAACCCCAGCGCATCGAGCGCGCCCGCGCCGAACGCCGCGGCGACGGCGTAGCGGTCGCCGGCCTCGGCAAGGCTGACCTTGGCGCGCAGCTTGTAGAGACCGAGCCGGCGCTGCAGATCCGCGAGCCGCGCCGCTTCGCCGTCGAGATAGAGCGCGTCGCCAATGGCGACGATGAAGAAATCGTGCAGGTATTTGCCCTGCGCCGTCAGCAGCGCGGCGTAGAGGGCGCGGTCGGGCGTGGCCTTCGCCACGTCATTCGATACCAGCCCTTGCAGGAAGTCGCGCCGATCCGCGCCGGTGACCTCGAGCACGCCACGATTCTCGAGGACCGCCCAATACCTCTCAACCATTGCTTCCTTTGCCCTCGACGTCACTCATGGCCCGCTAGAAGTAGGCGCGGGCGTCAGCCTTGGCAAGCCGCGGGGATCGCCTTATAACGCGCCGGCAACGGCGCCTCGGCGGAAGACCCTGTGACGTCATGCCTCGCCCCTTCACCCCGCGTCTGCCCGGTCGCTTCCCTCTTCCGGACAGGGAGAGGGGAGGGGCGAGAGGGCCTCACCCCACAGCATGAAAATCCTCTTCGTTAGCGCGACGCGCATCGGCGATGGCGTGCTGTCGACCGGCGTGCTCAGCCATCTCCTCGACCGTCATCCCGGCTCCCGCGTCACCATCGCCGCCGGCCCCGCTGCCGCGCCCCTCTTCGAGGCGGTGCCGGGGCTCGAGCGCATCCTCGTGCTCGCCAAGCGGCGCTGGTCGCTGCATTGGCTGGCGCTTTACCGCGACGTGGCGATCGCGCGCTGGGACCTGGTGGTCGATCTCCGCGGTTCGGCGCTCGCCTACTTGCTGTGGGCGCGGCAGCGTCGCGTCATGGCCAAGGGCGACGCGGGCGAACACCGCGTGCGCCAGCTTGCGCGGCTTTTCGCGCTCGACCCGCCGCCGGCGCCGCGGCTGTGGACGGCGCCGCGCCATGAGCAGGCCGCGGCCGAGCTGGTGCCGCCGGGCGCGCCGGTGCTGGTGATCGGCCCCGCCGCGAATTGGCGCGGCAAGCAGTGGCGGGCCGAGCGCTTCGCCGAGCTGGCGTTGCGTCTCATCGGCCCGACCGCGCCGCTGTCCGGCGCGCGCGTCGCCGTGCTCGCCGGCGCGCATGAGCGCGCACAGGCCGCGCCGGTGCTCGCCGCTCTGCCGGCGGCGCGGCGGATCGATCTCGTCGGGCGCGCCGGTCTCCTCACCGCGGCGGCGGTGCTGCGCCGCGCCGCGCTCTTCGTCGGCAACGACACCGGGATCATGCATATCGCCGCGGCCATGGGCACGCCGACGCTCGGTCTTTTCGGTCCGAGCCTGCCCGAGCAATACGCGCCCTGGGGGCCGCGCACCGCGGTGGCGACCACGTCGCTCGCCTATGGCGAGCTCGTCGGCGCGCCCGGCTACGATCACCGCACCACCGATACGCTCATGGACTCGCTCAGCGTCGATGCCGCCGAGGCGGCGGCCCTGCGCTTGTGGGCGCGCGTCGCGGGCGACGCGGCGTGATGCGATTGCTGCAGGCGATGGCGGGCGCGCGCCACGGCGGCGCCGAGGCCTTTTTCGTGCGCCTGGCGGGCGCGCTGCAGCGGGCGGGCGAGGAGCAGCGTGTGCTGATTCGCCGCGATCCCGACCGCGCCGCGACCTTGCGCCGCGCCGGGATCGAGCCGGTCGAGCTGCCCTTCCGCGGCGTTCTCGACATTGCCACGCGCCGGCGCTTTCGGCGCGCCGTGGCCGAGTTCCGCCCGCGCGTCGTGCTTACCTGGATGAACCGCGCGACGCAGCTTTGCCCGCGCGGCGATTTCGTGCATGTTGCGCGCCTTGGGGGTTATTACGATTTGAAGTATTACGGGCGCTGCGACCATCTCATCGGCAACACGCGCGACATCGTCGGCTATCTCGTGCGCCAGGGTTGGCCGGAGGAGCGCGCGCATTACCTGCCGAATTTCACCGCGGGCGCCAGGGCCGCGCCGGCCGCGCGGGGCAGCCTCGACACGCCGCCGGATGCGCCGCTGGCGCTGACGTTGGGACGGCTCCACGTCAACAAGGGCTTCGACGTGCTGCTGGCTGCCCTCGCCCAGGTGCCGCGGCTCCACCTCTGGCTCGCGGGCGAGGGAGAGCTCGCGGCGGCGCTGCAGCGGCAGGCGGCCGCGCTCGGCATCGCCCCGCGCGTGCGTTTCCTGGGCTGGCGCGAGGACATCTCGGCGCTTCTCGCCGCCGCGGATTTCCTGGTGTGTCCGTCGCGGCACGAGCCGCTCGGCAATGTCGTGATCGAGGCCTGGGCCGCCGGCGTGCCGGTGGTGGCGACCGCGAGTGAAGGTCCGGGCGCGTTGATCGCCGAGGGCGAAAGCGGCCTCCTTGTCCCGGTCGACGACGCCCATGCGCTGGCCCGAGCCATGATCCGTCTCGCCGACGACCGGGGATTGCGCACGCGTCTCGCCAGCGCGGGGCGGGCCACATACGAGGCCGAGTACAGCGAGGCCCGCGTTGTCGGGCTCTATCGCGATTTCTTCGCCCGGGTGGCGCGCTGATGTGCGGCATTGCCGGCATCATGACGGTGAACGGCGCGGCGCCATCGACGCCGGCGCTGCAGGCGATGGGCGCGGCGCTGGTCCATCGCGGGCCCGACGGCGACGGTCACTACCGCGCCGGCGATGTCGGCATGGTGCAGACTCGCCTCGCCATCATCGACCTCGCCACCGGCGACCAGCCGCTCTATGAGCGCGGCGGTGCGGCGCTCATCGCCAATGGCGAGATCTACAACTATGTCGAGCTGCGCACCGCGCTGTCGGGCTCGGGCGTGACCTTCTCGACCGGCTCCGACTGCGAGACGCCGCTGCACCTCTACCGCCGTCACGGCCTCGGCTTCACCGACCATTTGCGCGGCATGTACGCCATCGCGCTCCACGATCCTGTCGAGGGGCGCTTGGTGCTGGCGCGCGATCCCTTCGGCATCAAGCCGCTCTACTATGTCGAGACGCCCGCCTGCTTCGTCTTCGCCTCGGAGCCGCAGGCGCTGATCGCCAGCGGGCTCGTCACGGCATTGCTCGTGCGCCAAGTGCGCAACGAGCTGCTGCAGCTCCAGTTCACGACCGGACGCGAGACGATCTTCGGCGGCATCCAGCGCGTGCTCCCCGGCGAGACGGTCGTGGTGACGCGCGGCCGCGTCGTCGAGCGCCGGCGGCGCGAGGCGCTGCCGCCGGGCGGGCCGGTACCGCGCGACGCCGCCGAGGCGCTGACGGCGTTCGATCGCGTCTTCGCTGATTCCGTGCTCGTGCATCAGCGTGCCGACGTGCCCTACGGCATGTTCCTCTCGGGCGGGCTCGATTCATCGGCCGTGCTGGCGATGATGGCGCGGCTCAACGAGCGACCAGTCAAGGCCTTCACGGTCGGCTTCAGCAGCGGCCAAGTCGCTGACGAGCGTGACCAGGCGCGCGCCGTGGCGAAGGCGCTCGGCGCCGAGCATGTCGAAGTCGAATTCCGCGAGGGCGACTTCTGGCGCCTCCTGCCGGAGGTCGCGCGCGCCATGGACGATCCTGCCGCCGACTACGCCGTGCTGCCCACCTATAAGCTGGCTGCTGCCGCGCGCTCCGCGGGGCTCAAGGTGATCTTGTCCGGCGAGGGCGGCGACGAGTTGTTCGGTGGTTACGGCCGCTATCGCAGCGTCATGCGACCGTGGTGGCTGGGCGGCCGGCTGTTGCGCGCGCGCGGCGCACTCGAGAAATTGGGCATTCTCCGCGGCGATCTCGCCGGCTGGCGCGACGGCATCGCCGCCGCCGAGCTGCGCGCCGCCTCGCCCCAGCGCACGCGGCTGCAGATCGCGCAGGCGACCGACTGCGCCGACTGGTTGCCTAACGACCTGCTCGGCAAGCTCGACCGCTGCCTCATGGCGCATGGCATCGAGGGGCGCACGCCCTTCCTCGATCCCGTCGTCGCCGATTTCGCCTTCCTCTTGCCGGACAACCTCAAGGTGCGGCACGGCTTCGGCAAACGGCTGCTGCGCCGCTGGCTCGCCGAGCACGTTCCGGCGGCGCAGCCGTTGGCGCGCAAGCGCGGCTTCACCGTGCCGGTGGGCGACTGGATCGCGCGGCGCGGCGCGCAACTCGGGCCGATGGTGGCGCGCCAGCCGGGGGTGCGCGAGATCTGCCTGCCCGACGCGGTCGAGGAGCTGTTCCGGGCGGCGGCCGGCCGGCACACCGGCTTCGCCGCCTGGACGCTCCTGTTCTACGCGCTCTGGCACCGCCATCACATCGAGCGCCAGGCCACTGCGCCCGACGTCTTCGCGACGCTCGCCGCGGCTTAAGCGGCGTCACGAAGGTGTTATCGCCGCCACCGCATGGCGGGTATAGACTTGGCGATAGTACCAGGGAGGCCTCCATGATGAGGTATGCAGCCGGCTTGACGGCGTTCGCGCTCTCCTCGGTCATCGCGGCCGGTGCCGCGACCGCCCACGACCGTGATGGCTTCAGGTTCCGCAATGGGTTCGTGTCTCAGCGTCAGTTCGTCCATCCCTTCTTCTTCCACGACCGGTTCTTCTTCCACGATCCCGTCTTCTTCCATGACCGATTTTTCTTCCGCGACCGAGTCTTCTTCCGCAACTCTTTCTTCTTTTCCTTCAGCACGTTCGGCGCGCCAGTCTTTCCGCCGCCGGTCTTTCCGGGACCAGTGGTTCTGGCGCCGCCAGTCTCCTCCCCGGTGTTTCTGATGGCGCCGGTTCCACGACAGGGGAATTGCCGGGAATTTCAAGCGACAGTCGTGGTCAACGGACAGCCCCAGCCGGTTTTCGGCACCGCGTGCCTTGGGGCCGATGGCGCTTGGCACATCGTTCCCTAGGCGGAGGATGCGCTGCGTCCGCCACGTCCGGAGCGGTTCATTCCGCGAGTTGCCAGGTGAGTTTCTCGCCGGCCCGGAAGGGGCGCACCGGCCCGGCACCGGTGGTTACCTCCATCGGCATGGTCCATGAGCGGCGGCGCAAGGTGACGCGCTTCTCATTGGGTGGAAGGCCATAGAAGCGCGGCCCATTGAGCGCGGCGAACGCCTCGAAGCGGTCGAGCGCGTTCTCCTCGTCGAAGACCTGCGCATAGATCTCGAGCGCTGCCGGCGCGCTGAAGATGCCGGCGCAGCCGCAGTCGCGCTCCTTGTCGTGGACGACATGGGGCGCGGTATCGCTGCCGAGAAAGAATTTCGCGCTGCCCGACACCGCCGCGCGGCGCAGCGCCAGGCGATGCGTCTCGCGCTTGGCGACCGGCAGGCAATACATATGCGGCCGCAAGCCGCCGGCGAAGAGGGCATTGCGGCTGATCGCCAGATGATGCGCGGTGATGGTGGCGGCGAGGTTGGGGCCGGCGCCGGCGATGAAATCCGCGGCCTCCTCGGTGGTGATGTGCTCCAGCACGATCTTGAGCGCGGGCAGGCGCTGCGTCAGCGGTGCCAGCACGCGCTCGATGAAGACGGCCTCGCGGTCGAAGATGTCGATTGCGGGGTCGGTGACCTCGCCATGGGCGAGGAGCGGCATGCCGATCGCCGCCATGCGCTCGAGCACCGGCCGAATCTTCGCGATATCGGTGACGCCGTGCGCAGAATGGGTCGTGGCATGCGCGGGATAGAGCTTCGCCGCGGTGAAGACGCCGGCGCGATGGCCGCGCTCGATCTCGCCGGGATCGCTGTCGTCGGCAAGATAAGCGGTCATCAGCGGGGTGAAGGCGGTGCCGGCGGGCAATGCCTTGAGGATGCGCGCGCGGTAGGCCTCGGCCGCGGCGACCGTCGTGACCGGCGGCACGAGGTTGGGCATGACGATGGCGCGGGCGAATGGGCGCGCGGTGTAGGGCAGGACCGCCGCCATCATCGGTCCGTCGCGCAGGTGGACGTGCCAGTCGTCGGGACGCCGGAGTATCAAAGTGTCGGTTGCCATCCCGCCCTTTTCCCCGCAAAAGGCCGGCGAGACAAGGCAATTCCGCAAAACCGCCCCGCGCCCGCCGGCGATGACGCTGGCTGCCGCGCTTGCTATATCTAGGGCAGTCCTGATCGGAGGAGCTGCCATGACCGCCTGCATCGTCGGCTGGGCCCACTCGCGCTTCGGCAAGCTGGAGGGCGAGGATCTCGAGGCGCTGATCGGACGCGTCGCTGCCGCCGCGATCGAGGACGCCGGGATGGCGCCCGGCGACATCGACGAGATCTTCATCGGCAATTTCAACGGCGGCTTCGTCCGCCAGGAGTTTCCCTCCTCGCTGGTGCTGCAGATCGATCCGGCGCTGCGCTACACGCCGGCAACCCGCGTCGAGAACGCCTGCGCCACCGGCTCGGCGGCGATCCATCAGGGCCTCAACGCCATCGCGGCCAAGCGCGCCCGCAACGTGCTGGTGGTGGGCGTCGAGAAGATGACGGAGGTCACCGGCCCCGCCGTCGGCGACATCCTGATCAAATGCTCTTATGTGAAGGAGGAAGGCGAGATCGAGGGCGGGTTCGCCGGCGTCTTCGGGCGCATCGCCCAGACCTATTTCCAGCGCTATGGCGACAAGTCCGACGCGCTGGCGCGCATCGCCGCGAAGAATCACAAGAACGGCGCGGTGAACCCGCTGGCGCAGATGCAGAAGGACCTGGGCTACGATTTCTGCCGCACCGTGTCGGAGAAGAACCCGCTGGTGGCCGGGCCGCTGCGCCGCACCGATTGTTCGCTCGTCTCCGACGGCGCGGCTGCGGTGGTGCTGACCGATGTCGAGACCGCGCTCACCCGCGACAAAGCGGTGGTGTTCCGGGCGGCCGAGCACGTCAACGATTACCTGCCGATGAGCAAGCGCGACATCGTCGCCTTCGAGGGGCCGGAACGCGCCTTCAAGCGCGCGCTCGCCAATGCCAGGGTCGAGCTCGACGATCTGAGCTTCGCCGAGGTGCATGACTGTTTCACCGTGGCGGAGCTGCTGATCTACGAGGCGATCGGCCTGACATCCCGAGGAGAGGGAGCCCGCGCTGTCATGGAAGGCTGGACCGAGAAGGACGGAAAGCTGCCGATCAACCCGTCGGGCGGGCTCAAAGCCAAGGGCCACCCGATCGGCGCCACCGGCGTCTCCATGCACGTGCTCGCAGCGATGCAGCTCACGGGAACCGCCGGCGGCATGCAGGTCAAGGATGCCAAGCTTGCCGGCGTCTTCAACATGGGGGGTGCGGCCGTGGCGAACTACGCCAGTATCCTCGAGCGGCTGCGCTGAGCGAACCCATGAGCGATATCAAGGCACTGGTCATCCACGAGGCCGACGGCAAGGTCACTGCCCGCGTCGAGAGCGTCTCGGAAAGCGCGCTGCCGCCGGGCGACGTGACCGTCGCGGTGGAGTATTCGACCCTCAACTACAAGGATGGGCTCATCCTCAACGGCCTCGGCCGGCTGGTGCGCAAATATCCGCACGTGCCGGGCGTCGACTTCGCCGGCACGGTCGAGACGTCCGACTCGCCCGACTGCAAGCGCGGCGACAAGGTGATCCTCACCGGTTGGCGCGTCGGCGAGGTGCAATGGGGCGGCTATGCCGAGAAGGCGCGGGTCAAGGCGAGCCAGCTGGTGAAGCTGCCGACCGGGCTCACGACGAAGCGCGCCATGGCCATCGGCACGGCGGGCTTCACGTCCATGCTGGCGGTGATGGCGCTCGAGGAGCATGGGCTGGCGCCGGACAAAGGCGAGGTGTTGGTGACCGGCGCGGCGGGTGGCGTCGGCAGCGTCGCGACGGCGATCTTGGCCAAGCTCGGCTATGCGGTGGCCGCCGCGACCGGCCGGCCGGAGCAGCATGACTATCTGCGCCGCCTCGGCGCCAAGGCCTTCGTCGACCGCGCTGAGCTCGCCAAGCCGGTGACCCGGCCGCTCGACACCGAGCGCTGGGCCGGCGCCATCGACGCCGTCGGCAGCACCACGCTGGCCACTGTTCTGACGCAGCTCAAATACGGCGGCAGCGTCGCGGCCTGCGGCCTAGCCGGCGGCAATGATCTGCCGACGAGCGTCGTCCCGTTCCTGTTGCGCGGCGTCAATCTGCTGGGCATCGATTCGGTGATGTGCCCGGTCGACCGGCGCCGAACCGCCTGGACGCGGCTTGCCCGCGACCTCGCCATGGACAAGCTCGACGCGCTCACCGAGGTGGTGCCGCTGGGCGCGGTCCTGGAGCTGGGCAAAAAGATCCTCAAAGGCAGCGTCCGCGGCCGCGTGGTGGTAGACGTCGGCGCCTAAGATCCCAGCCTTCCGCTCGCCCCGGGCGACAGTCTTTGGGGCTATGTTAATCGTCCCCGGCTATCATTGAACCGCGAGCCGCCCCCGCCCGACGGCGCGCCGCTCTGCTCCATGCTTTGTCGTGGTAATGCAAATAGATATGGCGAACTTCTCAACCAGAGCGTATATTGCTGGCCGGTAATGATTAACCCGCCGTCGGGTAGGCGGAAATGCCGGAGAACGCAAAGAGTGATGCGAGACGGCAACATCGATCGGCGCACGCTGTTGCGCCTCCTGGCTGGCACCGCCGGAGCTGCGGCCATGAGCATTGCGCCGGAGGTCTTCGCTCAACAGCGGGCCAAGGCGCCGCTGAAGCCGCGACTGGTGGTGCTCGATCCCGGCCATGGCGGCGTCGATCCTGGCGCAATCGGCCGTACCGGCACCTATGAGAAGGACGTGGCGCTGGCGACGGCGCGCGAAGTGGCGCGCCAGCTCGAGGCGAGTCGGCGCTACCGCGTCCGGCTCACGCGCAATGATGATGAGTTCATCCCCTTGCCGGAGCGAGTGACGCGGGCTCGCGCCGCCGGCGGCGAGCTGTTCCTGTCGATCCATGCCGACGCGCTCCCCAACGCGAGCATGCGCGGCGCCTCCATATACACGCTGTCCGAGCAGGCATCGGACCGCCAGACGGCGGCGCTCGCCGCCCGCGAGAACAAGGCCGATCTGATCGCCGGCATCGACCTCTCCCGGCACGAGCCGGTGGTCGGCGAGATTCTGTTGGATCTGGCCCGGCGCCAGACCAACAACCTGTCGATCCAGCTCGCGCGCCAGCTCGTCACCGAGCTCGGGCACCAGGTGCCGCTGCTGAGCAACAGCCACCGCTCGGCCGGGTTCGTCGTGCTCAAGGCGCCCGACATCCCCTCGGCGCTGGTCGAGATCGGCTGTCTATCGAACCGGGACGAGGAAAGGTTGCTGCAGCGCGCCGCCTACCAGCGCAAGGTGGCGACCGGGCTGGTGCGGTCGATCAACGATTACTTCGACGTGGTCGCAAAGGTCTAGGCGACGCTCTCCAAGCTGCGCATCTGCTTCAGCCGGGCATAGGTCTCGACCACGGGTCCCAACTCGAGGCGCTGGTCGACGCTGCCCTCGCCGCCGGCGCGGGTCAGCGTGAGCTCCAAGGCGCGGACGAGCATTTCCGCAACTTCGAGCTCACCCCGCTCGCAGGCTTGATCGAAGGCGGAGAGAATCTTGTCGCTGAGGCGGCGTTGCGGCGTGTTCATGGCGGATCGAACCATAGCATTCCACCTCCGAGAAAAAAAGCGCGACCCCAAAAAAAGATCTTGCCATTAACCATTTCTTGATAAACGGCGCCCTATTCTGGTCGTGCGGTGCGAGGCCGGTCCTCCGGAAGCGCACTGCAAGTCCTTCGGGCTTTTCCTCCCTGAACTTGGGCCGCACCTCGGTGCGGCCCTTTTTCTTTGCCTTTTCGGGCTTGCATTGAGCCGGCGAAAGCGCCGGCGGGCGGTCGCGGCGCGCCAAGACAGGTCCACTTTCAGGATAGACCGGAACGTGCCGCCGCAGCGCGCGGTTTACGGTCGAGCGTCCCCGGCGGCCTTCCGCCCGGCGAGGCGCTTTTCAAAGGAGGGCTCCTGATGAAGCGTCTTCTTCTCACCGCCGCCTCGATCATGGCGTTGACCCTGGGCACGGCAGCAATGGCGCAGACCACCAGCGGCACCACCGGTGCCACCGGATCGACTGGCGCAACGAGCGGCAAGTCGGGCACCGGTGCCGGCACCAGCGGCTCGATGTCGGGCACCTCGGGCAGCATGTCCAGCAAGGATTGCCCGCCTGGCGGCAGCTCGGCCGCCAAGAGCCCGGGCTCCAGCAGCGCCGGCGCCGGCAGCACCACGAGCCCGAGCTCAAGCTCGAGCAGCAGCAGCACCGGCAGCAGCGACAAGAGCAGCACGACCGCGATGAACGATTGCGGCCCGGGCAGCTCTTCCGGCAGCAGCTCTGCGCCGCATTCAAGCGGCCCTGCCACCTCGCCAAGCGGGAGCGGCTCGATGGGCAGCCCCAGCTCCGGCGGCTCTTCGAAGTAAGCCGGCGATCACCCCGCACAGGGATCAAGAGCCCCGCTTCGGCGGGGCTCTTTTTTGCTTTCATGCTAGCGTCGGGAGAATCGCGGAAGATCGGAGGTGCCATGAAGATCGGGCACGTCTTCGTCACGGTCGTTCTCGCCGCCTGCGGCGTCGCCGTCATCAGCGATCGCTACGGCAACGAATACGGCGATTGGTACAATCCGGGCGGCGAGTACCACTGGCAGCTGGATTTCTGCGAGCGTCAGGTCGAAGCGCGAGATATTTCACTCGCCGACCGCAAGCTGGCCATGCGCTGCTGTATGTACGCGCACGGCGTGCCGATCGGCGATCCGCAGGATTGCCGCACGTAGCGGCGAAGGCTGGTGCTGCCGCACAGGATTGAACTGTGGACCTCCCCCTTACCAAGGGGGTGCTCTACCACTGAGCTACGGCAGCGCCGGTTGGTTCGCCGGTTGAGGCCCGGCGAGCAAGTGGCGCGAGGGAATACACGACAGGGTGGGGGTTGGCAAGGTTCGACCGCCGCGCTCGATCCGAACATCCGGCGAAGCCTCCTGTTCCTTAGACAGGAGAGTGTGGAGGCTCGTGATCATGAAATTGCTGTTTCTCGCCACCGCCACGATCGCCGGACGAGCGCTGGTTCCCGTTTCGCGCCGCCGGTGCTGCGGCGGCATCTGCAGATGGCGCAGCAAGTCGGGAGCGCCAGCGGCAGCTCGAGCCAGCCCACCTCCTCGACGAGCTCGTCGGGCGGTCGAATGACGCGGTAGCCGCGCTTCACCAGGCAGCGTCGCGGGAATATTTCGCGGCCTGCCCTGTTGACCTCCCCAAGGAGACAAAACTTGTTCACGACTGGGCAAGGCGCCGACGAGGCCGCGGCCGAGGTGCTGGCGGCATTTCAAGCAGCCCGCGAGGCGGGTCGGCCTCCGGTCGAATGCTATCGCGCCGGCGTCGATGCGTGGCGGCGGCATCACCCCGATCAGGCGCCTGAATATGCGGCCAAGCGGGCAGTCGCCGTCATCCTCGCCCACAACATCGAGTTCAAGGTCGGCGAATAGCTGCGGTTGACGCCGCGAGTGCTGCGCATCACCCTTGCGGCCAGATGGAGACGCGAGGGTCGGTCGGCGGATGCCTGATCAGCCAAAGGAACAGCCTCGACCGGGCCGCAACGAGCCAGCCGGGCGCGACGATCGGCTTGCTGCTGCGCTCAAGGCCAACCTAGCGCGGCGCAAGGCGCAGGCGCGCCAGCGTGCCCGGAACCCGGCGACGGGTCCGGAAGAGCCCGAGACGCACGGCCGCTGATACCGCTCGTGCAAGCCGGAGGCCGGCAGCGGCATCGATCGGGCGCAAGGCGCGCTATTTACGTCTTCGAAGGGATTTGCCCGTTTCTCTTGGTTGAGTGATCGGGCGCTGCGATCTTTCGGCCCACGCCGTGACGAATTTCGCCATAAAGTGGCGCTAGGAGACCGCCCGCGATCACTCCGCATCGCTAGTTCAGGATAAAGCACATGGACCGAATTCGTATCCGCGGCGGTCGCCCGCTCGAGGGCAAGATTCCGATCGGCGGCGCCAAGAACGCGGCGCTGCCGCTGATGACGGCGAGCCTCCTGACCGAGGAGACCCTCGTCCTCAAGAACCTGCCGCGGCTGGCCGACATCACCACGCTCTCGCATCTGCTGGTGCAGCACGGGGTCTCCATCACCATGAACGGCGCCGTGCCGGGCGGCGAGCACGGCCATGTGCTCGAGCTGACGGCGCGGCGCATCGCCTCGACCACGGCGCCCTATGATCTCGTGCGCAAGATGCGCGCCTCGGTGCTCGTCCTGGGCCCGCTGCTGGCGCGTTGCGGGCAGGCGCGGGTGTCGTTGCCGGGCGGCTGCGCCATCGGCACGCGGCCCGTCGACCTGCACCTCAAGGGGCTCGAGCGCTTGGGTGCTGTGGTCGAGCTCCGCCAGGGCTATATCGAGGCGTCGGCGCCCAAAGGGCTCACCGGCGCCGAGGTCGTCTTCCCCATCGTCTCCGTGGGCGCCACCGAGAACCTGATGATGGCGGCAGCGCTCGCGCAAGGCGAGACCACGCTGGTCAATGCCGCGCGCGAGCCGGAGATTGTCGATCTTGCGCGCTGCCTCGCCGCGATGGGGGCCGATGTCGACGGCGCCGGCTCCGACCGCATCCGCATCCGCGGCGTCAAGCGCCTGCGCGGGGCGCGGCACTCGGTCATTCCCGATCGCATTGAGACCGGCACCTATATGATGGCGGCCGCCATCACCGGCGGCGCCGTCGAGCTGGTGGGGGCGGAGCTCGCGTCGGTGGCTGCGGTGGCACGCGCGCTCGAGGGCGCCGGCGTCGAGGTGAGCGAGACGCCGCACGGGATTCATGTCCGCCGCCGCGACGGGCGGCTCGCCGGCGTTGACGTCATGACCGAGCCTTTCCCGGGCTTTCCCACCGACCTGCAGGCGCAGATGATGGCGGCAATGACGATGGCGGACGGGGCGGCGATGATCACCGAGACGATCTTCGAGAACCGCTTCATGCACGTGCCGGAACTCTGCCGCATGGGCGCCAACATCAACGTGCACGGCGCCTCGGCCATGGTGCGCGGCGTGCCGAAGCTGACCGGCGCGCCGGTCATGGCGACCGATCTGCGCGCCTCGGTCTCGCTCGTGCTGGCCGGGCTTGCGGCCGAGGGCGAAACCATCGTCAATCGCGTCTATCATCTGGATCGGGGCTACGAGCGGCTGGAAGCGAAGCTGGCCGCGTGCGGTGCCGAGATCGAACGGATCCGGGCGAGCTGAAACTTTAGGGATATCCGATGAAGCTGAGCGCGGTAGATGCAAAAGATCTGACGGTGCTGGCGGCGTTGCTGCAGGACGCGCTGGTGCTGATCGACGACATCGCCTACTTCCCCGAGG
>DASWFH010000312.1:0-12867 GCA_036394355.1 Allostellaceae bacterium
GTAGCCGGGATGCGCCTTGACGATCTTGCCCTTCCACTTCGGGTCGAGCAGGTCGGCATAGCTCTTGGGCGCCTCCTGCGGCGTCACCAGCTTGGTGTTGTAACCGACCACCGACAGCGTGGCGCGGTTGGCCGCGTAGTAACCATCGCCATCGCGCGCGCCTTGCGGCCAGCGCGGCACATCCTCGGGCTGATATTGCGCGAGCAGCCCTTGGCTCTTCCAGTAGAGCAGGTGCACCACGTCGGAGGAATCGATCGCATCCACCGCATGGATGTTGCTGGCGTATTCCTGGGCGACGCGCTGGAAGATGCGCTCGGCGCCGGAGCGCTCGACCTGCGCGCTGATGCCCGGGTATTTTGCCTCGAAGGCGGTGCCGAGCTTCGCCCCCACCTCGACATCCATCGCGGTGTAGAAGACGACGCTGCCCTCCTTCTTCGCGGCTTCGATCAGCTCCGGCGTCACCGGGCTCGGCGCCGGCGTCGCCCAAGCGCTCGTGGCAACAAGGGCGCCGATCGCCGCCAGCACGATCGCGCGCGCGGACGAGTGCAGTCTCATGCTCATGGTCTTCCTCTCCATCTTCCGGATATTCATGATGGCAGCGCACGGCAGCGCGCGGGCGGCAGGCGGACGCGGACGGCGCTGCCCTCGGCGATATCGACGGAGAGCGGCGTCACCACGCGCAGCTGCTGGCCGTCCTTGAGGGTGACGAGGTAGTCGCGCTGCGCGCCGAGATAGACCCGGCGCGCGACGGTGCCGCTCGCCTCGTTGGGCTCGGCGGCGGTCGCGGGCTGCGCCGACAGCTCGATGTCGTGCAGGCGGATCGACACGATGGCCTTGTCGCCGCTGCCGTACTCGCCCTCGCCGCAGCGCAGCACCACGCCGCCGCAATCGGCGAGCCCGTCGCCGAGCCGCCGGCCGCGCAGGATATTGGTGCCGCCCAAGAAGCGCGCTACGAATTCCGAGCGAGGCCGCCGATACACCTCCTCAGGCGAGCCGACCTGCTCGATGCGCCCCTGGTTCATCACGACGATGAGGTCGGCCGTGGTCATCGCTTCGGCTTGATCATGAGTGACGTAGAGCGTGGTGTAGCGGTAGGCGTCGTGCAGCCGACGGATCTCGAAGCGCATCTCCTCGCGCAAATTGGCGTCGAGGTTGGACAAGGGCTCGTCGAGCAGCAGGATCTCGGGTTCGACCACAAGCGCGCGGGCGAGGGCCACGCGCTGCTGCTGGCCGCCAGAGATGTCGGCAGGATAACGCTCGGCCAGCGCCGTCAGACGCGTCACCGCCAGGATGCTGTTGACCCGCCGCTCGATCTCCGCCCGCGGCAGCCGCCGCAGCTTGAGGCCATAGGCGACGTTCTCGGCGATGCTCATATGCGGCCAGAGCGCGTAGCTCTGGAAGATCATGGACATGTTGCGCCGCTCGGGCGGCACTATGCTGGCGGTGGAGGAGAGCATGCGGTCGCCGACGCGGATCGCGCCGCCATCGGGCGCCAGGAACCCGGCGACCAGGCGCAGCGCCGTGGTCTTGCCGCAGCCGGACGGGCCGAGCAGGCAGGTGAAGACGCCGTGCTCGACCTTGAGGGTGAGATCGTCGACGGCGGCGAGCGCGCCGAATCGCTTCGTCAGGTGGTCGAGCTCGACCGCGGCCATGCTTCCTCCCGGCGGTCGCCTCGGGCCGTTCTTCTCGCGGCGGCGATCCGCCCTCGTGCACGCGCGCTCATGTTAACAGCGGCAACCGTCCGGGCAACCAATCGTTGCCGTGGTTGCGCAGCCGCGCACGCTCAAAATCGGTAGCGGATGCCGAGCGACAGGTTGTGGCTGGTGAATTCGGAATTGAAGCTGTTGCCGGCGGCGTCCTTGAAGGTCGGGTCGAGGGTGGTGAAATAGCGGTACTCGAGCGCCAGGGTCAGCGATTTCGTCACCTCGTAGCCGATGCCGAGCCCGAGCTGGTAGGCAAAGACGGTGTCGAACGCGTTGACCACCGGCACGCCGCCGGCCGCGACGTTTTTCATCGACAAGCGGGCGGCGCCGATGCCGGCGTCGATATAGGGCCGCCAGGCGCTGCCGGTGTCGTAGTCGTAATAGGCGTTGAGCATCGCGCTGATCGCCGTCGTGTGGCCGCTGGCGCTTACCGAGCCGCTGAGCGGCGCCCTGCCGGCCGCGGCGCCCAGCCCGCCATCGTTGTTCACCGACAGCTTGTCGAGGCCCGCGCGGCGGTAGCCGATCTCGCCTTCGACGCGGACCTGCGGCGCGCGGTAGACGCCGACCGCGGCGCGAGAGTTGTAGCCCGTCTTCGCGACGCTGCTGAAATCGACCGGGTTTCCGCTGATGCGGTTGTGGGCGTCCTCGAGGAACATGCCCCCGCCATACGCGCTCACATACCAGTCGCCCTCGGCGGCCCGCACCGCCGGCGGCGCGGCGGCGATGGCCGCAACCATGATCGTGCCGATACCGAGTGCGGTACGCGCCTTTCCCATCGAGATCCTCTCCCTTTGGCCGGCCGCCCGAGCGAGCATTTGAGCGGCGCGCGTCAGTGCCCTAGCATAAAGCCACGGCAGGCGGAAGGAGGAAGGCATGTCGCTGATGCAGCAGCGCGCACGGGCGGTCGAGCAGACCTTAGCCCAGGTCCGCCGCATCGAGGCGGAGATGGGCGTGACGCGCGCGACCCTCGACGCCATCAAGCCGGTGCTGATCGCGCTCGCCGCCCGCACCGAGCTCTTCCCGCCCGAGCATTTCCCGGTGACCCAAGGCGGCCACGGCAAGGTCTATCGCCTGGCCGAGGATTCCGACCGGCGCTTCGCCCTCTATGCCTCGGCCGGTGTGCCCGGCAAGGCGCAGCCGCCGCACAACCATACCACCTGGGCGGTGATCGCCGGCGTCTTCGGCGACGAGCACAACGTCTTCTACGAGCGCATCGACAACCGCGAGCGGCCCGGCTTCGGCCGCATCCGCAAGACCGGCGATCTCACGGTACGGAAAGGCAATGCCTGCGCCTTCCTGCCCGACGATTTCCATACTATCGAGGTGACCGGCGGCAAGCCGTCGCTGCATCTGCACCTATACGGCATGAGCCTCGAGAACCTGCCGGAGCGCGTCTATTTCTCCGCTGTCGACGGCGGCTCCTGCGCGGTGTTCGGGGCGCCGCCCAACATCGCCTGCCCGCTGGTGCCGGCCGCCGAGCTCAAGGCGATGCTGAGCGACGGCGAGGAGCTGGCGCTGCTCGACGTCCGCGAGGAGGGGGTGTTCGCCCAAGGTCACCTGCTGTTCGCCGTGTCGCTGCCGCTGAGCCGGCTCGAGCTCAGGCTCGACGCGCTGGTGCCGCGGCGCGCGACGCGCCTCGTGCTGTGCGACGACGGCGACGGGCTCGCCCATCGTGCCGCGGCCGAGCTGATGCGCTTCGGCTACTGCAACCTCGCCGTGCTCGCGGGCGGCGTTCGTGCCTGGACCGAGGCCGGCTATGAGCTCTTCAGCGGCGTGCATGTGCCGAGCAAGGCCTTCGGCGAGTTCATCGAGCATGCCGCCGGCACGCCGCACCTGACTGCGCGCGAAGTCAAGGCGCTGCAGGACCGGCGCACCGACATGGTCGTGCTCGACAGCCGCCCGCTCGACGAGTACCGAAAGATGAGCATCCCCGGCGGCATCGCTTGCCCGGGTGCGGAGCTGGTCTACCGCTTCCACGACACGGTGCGCTCGCCCGAGACGCTGGTCGTGGTCACCTGTGCCGGCCGCACGCGCAGCATCATCGGCACGCAGTCGCTCATCGATGCCGGTGTCCCCAACCGCGTCGTCGCGCTCGAGAATGGCACCATGGGGTGGCACCTCGCCGGCTTCGCCTTGGCGGAGGGCGAGATGCACCATGCCGCGGCGCCGACGCCGGACGGCGCCGCCCGGGCGCGCGAAGCCGCGGCGCGCGTCGCCCAGCGTTGCGGCGTCGAGGTCATCGGCCGCGCGCGTCTCGAAGAATTTCGCCGCGAGCGGGAGCAGCGCACGCTCTATCTCTTCGACGTACGCACGCCCGAGGAATACGCCGCGGGCCATCTGCCCGGCGCGCGCTCGGCGCCGGGCGGCCAGCTCGTGCAGGCGACCGATGCTTATGTCGGCACGCGCAATGCGCGGATCGTCCTCGTCGACGGCGACGGCGTGCGCGCGCACATGACGGCGTCGTGGCTCGTACAAATGGGCCTGTCGGACGTCTACGTGCTCGAGGGCGCCAATGGCGCGGTCGAGACCGGGCCCGAGAAAGTTCACGTGCTCGGACGCGATGCCGCCGATGTGTTGACGGTCACCGTCGCCGACCTCGCGACGCTTCTCGCGCGCGGCGAGGGCGTGGTGATCGATCTCGATACCAGCCTCGCCTATCGCGAGCGCCATATCCCCGGCGCGTGGTTCGCCATCCGCTCGCGCCTCGCGCAGGCGTTGTCCAAGCTGCCGGGCACGGGCACGCTGGTGCTGACCTCGCGCGACGGCGTGCTTGCCGCGCTGGCGGCGCCGGAGCTTGCCGCGTTGATGGACCGGCCGGTGCAGGCGCTAGCCGGCGGCACCGATGCATGGCGCGCGGCGGGTCAGCCGCTGGCCGTCGGCGAGGAGCACATGACCGATGCGCCGATCGATGCCTGGTACCGGCCCTATGATCGCAAGACCGGCGCCGAGGCGGCGATGAACGCCTATCTCAGCTGGGAGAGGGGGCTAATGGAACAGATCGCGCGCGACGGTGATGCGCGGTTCCGATATTTGGGACGCGGCTAGTCGCGAGGGTTATACAAAAGCGACGGGCGGGAACCGTTTTGGCTCCCGCCCGCTGCCGCTATGGCGCAATCAGACGTTCTCGTAATCGCGCTCGAACTCGGCGACCTGCTTCTCCGCCTCGTCCTTGGCGATGCCGTAGCGCTCCTGGATCCTGCCCACGAGCTGATCGCGCCTGCCTTCGATGACCGTCCAGTCGTCGTCGGTCAGCTTGCCCCATTTCTCCTTGGCCTTGCCGGTGAATTGCTTCCAGTTACCCTTGATCCGATCCCAGTTCATCCGCGTCTCTCCGCGATCTATCCGCGTACTCTCCAGGAGAACATCGACGCGGACGCACGGGTTCCTAGCTCACCACACACGCACCGGGCCGACATCGACATGGATGAAGTGATCGCGCGGGTAGGCGCCGACGCCGCCGGCCTTGAGCGACACGGCGGCACGGTGCAGATGCCGCAGCGACACGCGGTCCATGCAGATATCCGCGGCCTTGCCGAAGAGATGCTCGCTGTGCGCCGCCGGTGCCCAGCCTTCGCGCTGCAGCAGCTGGTTGGTGGCGGCGGTGCGATAGCCGGACAGGATGCGGAACGGCCGCCGCGTCTCGAGCCGCTGGCCGATGCGATGCAGCAGCTGCAGCAGATCGACATCGATCGGCGCCACCGCGTCGCGGTGGAAATCGCGCATCAGCCAATTGATGTGCTTGAGCGAGTCCGGGACGTAGCTGCCGTCGCACCAGAAGACGTCCTCGAAGCGCTCGTCGGTATGCGGGTTGTAGAGCAACAGGCGCCGCTCGCCGCGCGGCAGCGCAAGCGCGGCGCGGTCGAACCCAGCGAGAAAAACCAAGCTTGCCGCGACGCCGAGAACGGTGCGCCGGCCAAGGCGACGTGTGCCGGCGCGTCCGTGCTCCGTCTCCACGGCGGTTCGGTCGACCGGCATGGATGCGTCCCGTGTTCAACTTAAGTCTCTTATCGGGACAACTGCGGCAATTTCGCACGCGTTCCGCTCTAGCGCGCGACGCGCTTATCTGAGGCATTCTATGTGCGCGTCGGTCAATCGGCGGTGCGCAGCAGGCCAAAAGGCGAGCTGGCGGCTGTCCTCGTCGGGCACCAGCCGCTTTCCAGATCGAGGTCGAAGACACGCGCCAGCTTCAAGAGCAGCACCGTCGAGACCGGGCGCTGATTGTGCTCGATGAGGTTGAGATGGCTCGGGCTGATCTCGAGCTGCATCTGGCTCAGCCAAGCTCGCCGTGACGGTAGCTATAATTCACAAGCCTAGTTCGTGATTCGTGCGACAAGGCCGATTGGCGCTTGTATTAAGCGCATCAGCGTTCTTATGTTATGGCTTCGAGCTTAGGAGACCTGCCCATGGCCGCAATCGCCGAGCGCACCGCGCCATCGTCCGCCCGTATCGCCGTCCGCCCGACCGGAGCGGGCGTCGGCGCGGAGATCGCCGCCATCGACCTGCGGACCATCGACGATGGTGACTTCGCCGCGATCCGCCGCGCCTTTGTCGAGCATTCGGTGCTGCTGTTCCGCGGCCAGCGCCTTTCCGACGAGGACCTCATCGCCTTCAGCCGCCGCTTCGGCGCGCTCGACCAGGCGCCGGTGCAGGAGAACGGGCGGCGCTTCGTCGAGGGCAGGCCCGAGATCTATGTCGTGTCGAACGTGATCGAGAACGGCATCGCCATTGGCAGCCTCGGCGCGGGCGAGGCGGTGTGGCACACCGACATGTCCTATCTCGCGGATCCGCCGATGGCGAGCATGCTCTACGCGCTGGAGATCCCGCCCCAAGGCGGCAACACCGGCTTCTGCAACATGTACGGCGGCTACGCGGCGCTGCCGGACGCGCTGAAGCGCCGCATAGCCGGCCTCAAGATCAAGCACGACGGCACCTACAACAGCGGCGGATATCTCCGCGCCGGCGTCACTGCGAGCGACGATCCGCGGACATCGCCCGGGGCCGTCCACCCGCTGGTCTGCACCCATCCGGAATCCGGCCGCCGCTGCCTCTATCTCGGCCGCCGCCGCAACGCCTACATCGTCGACCTGCCGCTGGATGAGTCCGAGGCGCTGCTCGACGAACTCTGGGCCTATGCGACGCGCGACGAATACACCTGGTACAACACTTGGCGCGTCGGCGACCTCGTGCTGTGGGACAATCGCTGCACCATGCACCGGCGCGATCCCTTCGATCCCGCCGCGCGACGCATCATGCACCGCACGCAGATCAAGGGCGCGCCGCGCCCGGCCGCCTGAACTCCAACGAACATCGCGCTGAGGCAAGCCATGGCGGGTCCGGCCACGAGCGACTGGCGGCAGCTGTTCCGGCCGACCGTCTCCAACCGGGTGCTGTGGCTGCTCTGCCTCATGTATCTGCTGCTCTACGTCGACCGCGTGAACATCTCGACCGCGGCGCCGCTGATCAAGAAGGAACTCGGCTTCGACAATGCCACGCTCGGCCTCGTCTTCGCCGCCTTTGCCTATCCCTATGCCGCGCTGCAGCTCATCGGCGGCTGGCTCGGCGACGTGCTCGGCGCGCGCCGCACGCTCGGCATCTTCGGCTTGATCGCCTGCGCCGCGACGGCGCTCACCGGCGCGGTCAACGGCTTCCTCTCGCTCTATCTCGCGCGCTTCGCGCTCGGAATCGGCGAGGGCGCCGCCTTCCCGACGGCGACGCGCGCCATGGCGCGCTGGCTGCCCGAGGGACAATGGGGCTGGGCCCAGGGCATCACCCATTCCTTCGCCCGCATCGGCAACGCGCTGACGCCGCCGCTGATCGCGCTGCTCATCGGCTCCCTCTCCTGGCGTGGCTCCTTCGTCGTGCTCGGCCTCGTGAGCCTCGTCTGGGTCGCGGCCTGGGTGTGGTTCTTCCGCGACGAGCCGCGCCAGCACCCGCTCCTCGGCGCCGACGAGCTGGCCACGCTGCCGGCGGCGCGCCGCTCCGAGACGCCGCGCGCGTGGCGGCAGCGCCTGCGCGAATGGCCGGCGCTGGCGCGGCGCATCCTGCCGGTCACTGCGGTCGATTTCTGCTACGGCTGGACGCTGTGGCTGTTCCTGAGCTGGATCCCGTCCTTCTTCTACGAGAGCTTTCACCTGCCGCTCAAGGATTCGGCGCTGTTCTCCTCGGGCGTGTTCCTTGCCGGCGTGGTCGGCGACACACTGGGCGGGCTCATCAGCGACCGCATCCTGCAGCGGACCGGCGATGTGCGCCGCGCGCGCTGCAGCGTCATCGCCGCCGGCCTCTTCGGCGCGTTTCTGTTCCTCATCCCGGTGGTTTTCCTCCACGACCTCGCGCTCACCGCGCTGTGCCTGTCGCTCGCGTTCTTCTCGGCGGAGCTGGTGGTGGCGCCGATCTGGTCGGTGCCGATGGACATCGCACCCAACCATGCCGGCACCGCCAGCGGCATGATGAATTTCGGCTTCGGCCTCGCCGGCATGATCTCGCCGTGGTTCTTCGGCAAGATGATCGACGTCACCGGGAGCTGGACCTATCCCTTCCTCGGCTCGATCGCACTCCTGCTGTTCGGCGCGGTGATGGCGCTCCGGCTGCGTCCCGATCTACGCTTCGAGGCGCGCGCGCCGGTGACCGCCGCCTAACCCGCGATCCCGTTGACGCGAAAGTGAATAATTCCTGTTAAGCTTTTCGCCTTACGGTAGGGTGCGCACCAACGCATCCGGGATGAGGCGACTTTGCGGCGTGTCCTGACCATCGACGGCGGCGGCATCAAGGGCGTCTTCCCGGCCGCGTTCCTGGCGGAGATCGAGGATCGCATCGGCGAGCCGATCTACGACTATTTCGACCTGATCGCCGGCACATCGACGGGCGGCATCCTCGCCATCGGGCTCGGGCTCGGCCTCACCGCCGGTGAGCTGCTGCAGCTCTACAAGGAGTTCGGCGCGCGCATCTTCCAGCCGCGCCCCGTCACCGGCGGCCTTCGCCGATTGTTGCGCGCCAAATACAGCCTGGAGCCACTGCGCGAGGCGGTGAGCAAGGCGTATGGCGACCGCCGCCTTGGCCACAGCCGCAAGCGCCTGCTCGTGCCCGCGCTCAACCTCGCCGCCGAGCGCGTCTACATCTACAAGACCGCGCATCACCCGCGCCTCGTCCACGACTACAAGATGCCGGCGACCGAGGTGGTGCTCGCCACCGTCGCAGCCCCGACATATTTCCCGATCCACCGCTTCGAGGACGGTGCCTTTGTCGATGGCAGCCTGTGGGCGAGGAACCCGCTGGCGCTCGCCGTGGTCGAGGCTATCGGCGTGCTCGGCTGGCCACGCGACGACGTGCGCGTCTTGAGCCTCGGCTGCACTTCGGAGCATCTCGACGTCGCCTGGAAGCGGCGCGTCTCCTTTGGCACGTCCTATTGGAGCGCGCGCATCTCCGATGTCTTCATGAAGGCGCAATCCTCGTCGGCCATTGCCACGGCGCATACGCTCATTGGCGCCGAGAACGTCTTCCGCGTGAGCCCGGACACCACGCAGCGGCGCTTCACCCTCGACGGCGTGCAGCGCATGCCCGAGCTCGAGGCATTGGGGCGCGAGGAAGCGGTGCGCCTGCTCGAGGAGCTCGCCGCGGTGTTCTTCCGCGCACCGGCCGAGCGCTTCATCCCCTATCATGTGCTCGTGGACGACCGCCAGCCGCCGCTGCCCTTCCCGCGCCGCGGGCATGGCCGCGGCGTGATAGCCGGTTGACTCGCGAAGCGGCGCGAAGAACCCTCAGACCCGACAAACGGCGATCCGGGCGGCCATGGCCGCGCAAGGCATCGCCGGCGCGAGGGAAACGCAAATGCAAAAGGCGCTGTGCGCGGCGGCACTGGCGGTGGTGGTGATGGCGGCGCCGGCGAGCGCCAAGACCTTTCGCTGGGCCAACGACGCCGATGTCGACTCGCTCGACCCCTATGTCCGCCAGGAAGTGTTCCTGCTGTCCTTCGACAGCAACATCTACGAGCCGCTGGTGCGCCGCGATCGGAATCTGCGCCTTGAGCCGGCACTCGCGACGCAATGGTCGCAGCCCGCTCCCGATGTGTGGCGCTTCACGCTGCGCCCGGGCGCCGCCTTCCAGGACGGGACGCCGTTCCGCGCCGACGATGTGCTCTTCTCCTATGATCGGGCGACCGGCCCGGGATCGCGCATCGCCGGCGCCGTCGCCACCGTCAAGGAAGTGCGGAAGATCGACGACCACACCGTCGAATTCGTCACCAAGGGGCCCGACCCGCTGCTGCCGGAGGAGATCGCGGTCTGGGACATGATGAGCAAAGCGTGGTGCGAGAAGAACGACGCGGCGCATGCGGCCGACATCGCCAAGGGCGAGGAGAACTACGCCACCGACCACGCCAACGGCACCGGGCCGTTCATGCTCAAGAATCGCCGGCGCGATGCGCAGACGGTCCTGGCGAAAAATCCTGCCTGGTGGGACCGGCCCGAGCACAATCTCGACGAGGTCGTGTTCCGCCCCATCGCCGAGCCCGAGGCGCGCGCCGCCGCGCTCCTCGCCGGCGACATCGACATGGTCTACGGGGTGCCGGCGCAGGAGATCGATGCCATCGCCAAGGCGCCGCATCTGCGCATCATCCAGGGTCCGGAGCTGCGGACTATTTATCTGGGACTGGCCGTCGGGCGCAGCGAGCTGCAGATGAGCAGCGTCAAGGGCAAGAACCCCTTCCAGGATATCCGCGTGCGCAAGGCCTTCTACCAGGCGATCGATGAGGACGCGATCAAGGCCAGGGTGATGCGCGGCTTCGCCGTGCCAACGGCGCTGATGGTCGGCCCGGGCGTCAACGGCTTCGATCCTGCGCTCAACAAGCGCCTCCTGCCCTATGACCCGGAGGCGGCGAAGAAACTGCTGGCGCAGGCGGGATATCCCGACGGGTTCGAGGTCGGCATGGATTGCCCCAACGACCGCTACGTCAACGACGAGGGCATCTGCCAGGCGGTGGTCGCCATGCTCGCCAAGATCGGCGTCAAGGTCGACGCGCTCATCCAGACGCGCGCCAAGTATTTTGCCAAGGTGCTGGGCGGCTACAACACGGATTTCTTCCTGCTGGGCTGGGCGCCGGCGGCCACCGAGGACGCGCAGGACATGCTCACCAACGTGCTGGCGACGCGCAGCGGCAAGGGGCGCGGCGATTTCAACGCCGGCGGCTATTCGAACCCCGCGCTCGACACGCTCATCGACAAGATCCAGGTCGAGACCGACAAGGAGAAGCGCCAAGCCATGCTGCGCGAGGCGCTCAAACTCGCCAAGGAGGACGTCCCCACCATCCCGCTGCATCAGCAAGTTCTGGTGTGGGCGGCGCGCGACGATGTCGATCTCGTCCAGCCCGCCGACAATTTCTTCCCGCTGCGCTATGTGCGGATGAAGTGACGGATCGCGGCGCGCCTCCCCGACAAGTCCTGCGCCTCCGGCAGGAACAGGTCCTTCCACGATTCGGGCTCGCGCCTGATCCCGACGACGATCTTCGGCCGCGGGCGGGTCCGGAGGCAACCGCATTCTGTCCTGTGCTAATATCCGCCCGGACCCTCAGGGCCGAGGAGCATTGCCGATGACGACCAAGACCGCTCCGCTCCATGACGCGCGGGTGAAGCCGCTGCGCTCGCGGGTGAGCGACAAGGAATGGCAGGCGCGCATCGACCTCGCGGCGTGCTATCGCCTGGCCGATCTCTACGGCATGTCGGACATGATCTACACCCACATATCCGTGCGGGTGCCCGACGAGCCGCGCCATTTCCTCATCAACCCGCATGGCCTGCTGTTCGACGAGGTCACCGCTTCCTCTTTGCTCAAGGTCGATCTCGACGGCAACGTGCTGTACCAGCAACAGGCCGAATACGGCTTGCATCGCGCCGGCTTCGTCATTCACAGCGCGCTCTACCTGGCGCGGCCCGACATCAACGCGGCGATGCACACGCACACCATCGCGGGCATGGCGGTGTCCGCGCTCAAATGTGGCCTGCTGCCGCTGACGCAGACGGCGACGCGGTTCTGCAGCCGGCTCGCCTATCATGATTTCAACGGGCCGGAGCGCGACCCGGCCGAGCGCGAGTCGCTGGCGTGCGACCTCGGGGAGCACGATTACATGATCCTGCGCAATCACGGCCTGCTCACCGTCGGCGCCACGATTGCCGAGGCATTCACCGCGATGTACGGGCTCGAGCGCTCCTGCCAGGCGCAGGTGGCGGCGATGGCCTGCAACACCGCGCTCAACGAGATGCCCGCGGAGACCGTGCGCAAGTCGATCGGCATGTACGACTCCGGCGTCATCCGCCGCTACGGCCTGCTCGAATGGCCCGGCTTGCTGCGCAAGCTCGACAAGCGCGATCCTTCGTTCCGCGACTGAGGCTAAGCCGCCGCCCGCGTCGCCATCGGCGCGGTGCAGAGGCCGGTGACGTCGCTGACGAGGTGGTCGAGGAGCACGGCCACCGTGCCGCCCGGCGCCGCCTCGCCGCCGCCGGAGAGCGTGGCGCGCAGCCGGGCGAGCGGCTCGTCGAAGGCCGGGCGCGGCGCGGGCGGGCGCCCGTCGGGCACCGCCTGCGCGACATCCTCGAGCGCCTCCGCCATCAGTCGCTGCAACGCGTCGAGCGCCGGCTCGGGTGCCGCGACCGCGCCGAGATGCGCCGCGAGCGCAATCGTGTGCCGGCACAGGCGATGGATGTAGACCAGCAGGGTGAAGCCCGTGTCGACGCGCGCGCGGCGATGCGCGGGCTCGCCGAGCATGCGCTGGAACGCGGCGTCGGCGTTGCCGACGGCGATCTCCGCCTGCCGCCGCAGATCGGCGAGCGCGGCATCGGGCGGGTCGGCCTTGCCCAGTGCCGCAAGCGCGGCGGCGAGATAGTCGCGGTCGGCCCGGATCGCGCGGGCGAGACGGTCGCTCAGGCGCTCGCGCTCCCATTGCGGCCAGAGGCCGTAGCCGGCGGCGAGGGCCAGCGCCGCACCGACTACCGTGTAAGCGATGCGGTCGGCGAGATCGAGCCAGGGATCGGTGCTGCCGGCGCCGATCAGCAGCATGATGATCGGCGTCAGGAAGGTGATGGCATAGCCGTAGCGCCGGCGGATGAGCGCGAAGGTGGCGAAGAGCAGCGTCGCGATGGCGGTGTCGAACGTGGCGGTGCCGTGCGCCGTCGCGAGC
>DASWFH010000313.1:0-1766 GCA_036394355.1 Allostellaceae bacterium
AGTGCTGCTGCGGCCGTCGAGCGACCGCCGCAACATCGCCGATCTCGACGTTGACGTGCGGCACGGCTCGCTCGAGGACCACGAGTCTTTCGATGCTGCGCTGGCCGGCTGCGGCGCGCTCCTCCACGTCGCCGCCGATTATCGCCTATGGGTGCGCAACCCCGCGGCGATGTATGCCGCCAATGTCGACGGCACGCGGGCGCTGATGATCGCGGCGCTTGCCGCTGGCGTGCCGCGCATCGTCTACACCAGCAGCGTCGCCACCATCGGGCTTGCCGCCGATGGCGCCATAGCCGACGAGACGACGCCGAGCACCCTCGACGAGATGATCGGCCCCTACAAGAGCTCGAAGTTCCTGGCCGAGCGAGCGGTGGATGCGCTCATCCGCGAGCGCGGGCTGCCAGCAGTGATCGTCAACCCGTCGACGCCGATCGGGCCGCGCGACGTGAAGCCGACGCCGACCGGGCGCATGATCGTCGAGGCGGCGTCGGGGCGCATGCCCGCTTTCGTCGACACCGGCCTCAACCTCGTCCATGTCGACGACGTCGCGAAAGGCCATCTCTTGGCGGAGGAGCGGGGCCGCGTCGGCGAGCGCTACATCCTCGGCGGCGAGAACCTGACCTTGGCGGAAATCCTGCGCCGCATCGCCGAGCTCACCGGCCGCAAGCCGCCCAAGGTGAAATTGCCGATCGCCGCGGTGTGGCCGGTGGCGCTGGCCACCGAGGCGGTGGGGCGGGTCACCGGGCGCGAGCCTTTCGTTACGCTCGATGGCTTGCGCATGGCGCGCAAGAAGATGTTCTTCTCCTCCGCCAAGGCCGCGCGCGACCTCGGCTACGCCGCGCGCCCCGCCGAGGCCGCGCTCAAGGACGCCATCGCTTGGTTCCGCCAGGCGGGGATGTGCCGGTGATGTCAGGCAATCGTCGCTCCTCCCACTCGCCCTTCGAGACGCCGCCTTGTGGCGGCTCCTCAGGACGAGGCGTCGAGTTTCTCCTCATGCCGAGGAGCGGGCGAAGCCCGCGTCTCGAAGCATGACTGCGGCAGCGGGGCATCTGCACGAGATCGCTCTCGCTCTCGCGGCGCTCTCGCTCCTCATCTGGCTCTACCTGCTGCTGTTCCGCGGCTTCTTCTGGGTCGTGCGGCTGCCGGCGCCGGTGGCGCCACCGGCGCGCTGGCCGAGCGTCGTCGCGGTGGTGCCGGCGCGCAACGAGGCCGCGGTGGTCGGCGAGGCGGTGTCGTCGCTGCTGGCGCAGGATTATCCCGGCCGCTTCTCGGTCGCGCTCGTCGACGACCACAGCGAGGACGGCACCGCCGAGATCGCACGCGCGGCTGCGGCGAGCGTCGGCTGGAGCGAGCGACTCACCGTGCTCGGGGCGCAGGCCTTGCCGGCGGGCTGGACCGGCAAGCTCTGGGCGCTTAGCGAAGGCGTGCGGCAGGTCGAGGAGCGCGGCGATCCGCCCGAGCTCTTCCTCTTCACCGACGCCGACATCGCCCATCATCGCACCAACCTCGCCGAGCTCGTCGCGCGGCTCGAGGGCGAGGGGCGCGATCTCGTCTCGCTCATGGTGCTGCTGCGCTGCCGAAGCTGGGCCGAGCGGTTGATGATCCCGGCTTTCGTCTTCTTCTTCGCCATGCTCTATCCCTTCGCCTGGTCGAACGACTCGCGCAAGCGGACCGCGGCGGCGGCGGGCGGCTGCGTGCTGCTGCGGCGCGGCGCGTTCGAGCGTAGCGGCGGCTTCGCCGCGATCCGCGGCGCGCTCATCGACGAT
>DASWFH010000314.1:0-2300 GCA_036394355.1 Allostellaceae bacterium
CTCCCCAATTTCCTCCCGGCGCTGCCCGAGATCTTTCTCGCGGCGAGCGCCATGCTGCTGCTGCTCATCGGCGTGTTTCAGCGCGAGGACCATGCGGCACGCGAGGTGTCGTGGCTGGCGGTGATCGTCCTGCTCATCGCCATCGCTCTCGTCGCCACCTTCGGCTTCGAGCGCCAGGTCGGTCTTTACGGCCTCTTCGTCACCGACGGCTTCGGCGTCTTCATGAAGATCCTGGTGCTGATCGGCGCCGCGCTGTCGATCGTCATGTCGCTGCGCTTCAACGAGCGCGAGCGCATCGCGCGGTTCGAGTATCCCGTGCTGGTGCTGCTGGCGACCACCGGCATGATGGTGATGATCTCCGCCAACGATCTCATCTCGCTCTATCTCGGCCTCGAGCTGCAGAACCTCGCGCTCTATGTGCTCGCCAGCTTCCAGCGCGACGCGGTGCGCTCGACCGAGGCCGGGCTCAAGTATTTCGTCCTGGGGGCGCTCTCCTCGGGGATGCTGCTCTACGGCGCCTCGATGGTCTACGGCTTCGCCGGCAGCACCAATTTCGACACGCTGGCGCACAGCCTCGGCGGCGGCGACGCCTCCTATTCGATCGGCCTCATCATCGGCATCGTCTTCGTCGCCGTCGGACTCGCCTTCAAGGTCTCGGCCGTGCCCTTCCACATGTGGACGCCCGACGTCTATGAGGGCGCGCCGACGCCGGTGACGGCCTTCTTCTCGGTCGCGCCCAAGGTGGCGGCCATGGCGCTCTTCATCCGCGTCATGATCTATCCCTTCGGCGACCTGCTCGAGCAATGGCGGCAGATCATCTGGTTCATCTCGGTCGCCTCGATGCTGCTGGGGTCGTTCGCCGCCATCAATCAGACCAACATCAAGCGGCTGATGGCCTACAGCTCGATCGGCCATGTCGGCTACGCGTTGATCGGGCTTGCCGCCGGCAGCGAGGCGGGGGTGCGCGGCATCCTCATCTACCTGGCGATCTATCTCTTCATGAATGTCGGCACCTTCGCGGTGATCCTGTGCATGCGCCGCCAGGGCCAGATGGTGGAGCGGATCGACGATCTCGCAGGCTTGTCGCGCTCCCAGCCGGCCTTGGCGCTCGCGCTCTTCATCTTCATGTTCTCCATGGCCGGCATCCCCCCGCTCGCCGGCTTCTTCGCCAAGTTCTACATCTTCATGGCGGCGATCGATGCACAGCTCTTCGTGCTCGCCGTGATCGGCGTGGTCAGCAGCGTGGTGGGCGCCTATTACTACATTCGCATCGTCAAGCTCATGTATTTCGACGAGCCGGTGGGCGCTCCCTTCGACCGCCCGATCGGCGTCGAGTTGCAGGCTGTGTTGGTCTTGTCCGCCGTCGTCATCCTGTTCTTCTTCATTTTCCCCGGCCCGATCTCCGGCGCCGCCGACGCCGCGACGGCCGCGCTCTTCCCGGGATGACCGCGCCGCCGCGGCTTTCGCCGTTCTACCGGCTGGTGAGCTTCGCCGAGATCGACAGCACCAACGACGAGGCAAAACGCCGGGCGGGCGCGGGCGCCGCGCCCGGCACGCTCGTCTGGGCGCGCGCGCAGAGCGCCGGCCGCGGCCGGCGCGGCCGCAGCTTCATCTCGCCGCCGGGCAATCTTTACCTGTCGATCGTGCTGCGCCCCGACCGGCCGGCGGCGAGCGCGGCGCAACTCGGCTTTGCCGCCGCGCTGGCGCTCGGTGACGCCATGCTCCCGCTGCTGCCCAGGCCCGAGGGCTTGCGCTATAAATGGCCGAACGACGTGTTGATCGATGGGCGCAAGGTGAGCGGCATCCTGCTCGAATCCCAGGCGGCCGGCGAGGGCAGGCTCGACTGGCTGGTCGTCGGCATCGGCGTCAACCTCGCTTCGTTCCCGGAGAAGGTCGACCATCCGGCCATCTCGCTCGCCGCGGCCGGCGCCCGCGCCGTGACGGTCGAAGCCCTGCTGGAGGCGATCGCCGGGCGTTTCCAGTTCTGGTACGAGCGCTGGCGGGAAGAGGGCTTCCCGCCGCTCCGCGCCGCTTGGCTCGCTCGCGTGCAGGGCCTCGGCGAGAGGATCCGCGTGCGCCTCCAGGGCGAAGAAGCGAGCGGGCGCTTCGCCGGGCTCGACGAGGACGGCGCGCTGCTGCTCGAGGACGGGACGACGCAGCGCCGCATCGGCGCCGGCGACGTCTTTCCCGCTTCCGGCTGAGAGGAGGCAAGATGCTGCTTGCCATCAACGCCAACAACACCAACACCGTCTTTTCCGTGTGGGAAGGCGACCAGCTCAAGGGCGCATGGCGCGCCGCCA
>DASWFH010000315.1:0-3437 GCA_036394355.1 Allostellaceae bacterium
TAGGCGCGGCCGCACATGCCGTAATTGCCGGCGCCGAAGCTGCCGCCGATGATGAGGGTGAATTTCGGGACATTGGCGCAGGCGACCGCGGTGACCATCTTGGCGCCGTCCTTGGCGATGCCGCCCGCCTCGTATTTGCGCCCGACCATGAACCCTGTGATGTTCTGCAAGAACACGAGCGGGATGCCGCGCTGCGCGCAAAGCTCGATGAAATGCGCGCCCTTGAGCGCGCTTTCCGAGAACAGGATGCCGTTATTGGCGACGATGCCGACGGGGTAGCCCCAGATGCGCGCGAAGCCAGTCACCAGCGTCTGGCCGTAGAGCTGCTTGAACTCGTCGAGCTCGCTGCCGTCGACGATGCGCGCGATCACCTCGCGCACGTCGTAGGGCTTGCGCGTGTCGCTGGGCACGACCCCGTAGATCTCCTGCGGGTCGTAGAGCGGCTCGACGGGCGCGGCGATGTCGAGCATGGGCCGCTTCACCCGATTGAGATGGCCGACGATGCGCCGGGCGATGCCGAGCGCATGCGCGTCGTCGAGCGCGTAATGGTCGGTGACGCCGGAGATGCGGCTGTGCACATCGGCGCCGCCGAGATCCTCGGCCGTCACCACCTCGCCGATCGCCGCCTTCACCAGCGGCGGCCCAGCGAGGAAGATCGTGCCCTGGTTGCGCACGATGATGCTCTCGTCGGACATGGCCGGGACATAGGCGCCGCCGGCGGTGCAGGAGCCCATGACCACCGCGATCTGCGGGACGCCCGCCGCCGACAGCGTCGCCTGGTTGTAGAAAATGCGGCCGAAATGCTCGCGATCGGGAAACACCTCGTCCTGGTTCGGCAGGTTGGCGCCGCCGGAATCGACGAGGTAGAGGCAGGGAAGATTGTTCTGCCGCGCGATCTCCTGGGCGCGCAGGTGCTTCTTGACGGTGATCGGATAGTAGGTGCCGCCCTTCACCGTGGCGTCGTTGGCGACGATGACGCATTCGCGCCCCATCACCGGGCCGACGCCGGTGATGATGCCGGCCGAGGGTATGTCCTCGCCATACATGCCGAAGGCGGCGAGCTGCGACAGCTCGAGAAACGGCGCACCCGGGTCGAGCAGCGTGCGCACCCGGTCGCGCGGCAGGAGCTTGCCGCGGGCGAGGTGCCGCTCGCGCGCCGCTTCGCCGCCGCCCTTGCGGATCTCGGCGACGCGCACCGCGAGGTCGTCGACCGCGGCGCGGATGGCCTGGGCGTTGGCGCGGAACGCCTCGGAGCGGGTATCGAGCGCTGTCTCGAGCACGGGCATGGGGGTGCGTTTCCTGCAACCCGCGATCGCAGCGGGTCGTCATGCGGCAGCCACCATGCAAAAGCCGGCCCGGCCCGGCAAGCGAAAAAGGCGGCGGGCGGACCTCGCCGCCCGGCCGCTCAGTCGCAGCTCTCCCCGAAGGCGTCGAGGCCCTCCAGCAGATAGCCGGGCAGCGCCGGGTCGCCGATCATGAAATCGGCGCTCTTGTCCTCGATGCTGTCGCGTGCGGCGATCAGCGCGTCCTCCCATTCGTCGAGGCTGAAATCGCCGCGCCCGAGCAGGATGAGGGCGAGCAGGTTGCCCTGCTCCTCGGCATCGAGCGCTCCGACATAGCGGACCATCTCCCGGCGCCGCGGGTCCTTGCCCTCGCGCGGCTCGAGCAGCGTCTCGAGCGGGCTGTCGTCGCCGGTCGTCGTCCCGTCGCCGGCGGTCGACAGCTCGAGCCCCGCCAGCTCGCGGCCCATCTCGATGATGGCGCAGACCTTTTCCGGATTGATACCGAGCTCGGGCATGACCGCCCCCAATGCTGCTGCCGATGCACGTTCCGCTAACGGATGCCGGCTGCCGTCGATCCCGCCCGACGATGCAAGGCACGCCGGCCTCTGGCTCGAAGGCGGCGTTCGTGCCACTGTCGCATCGTCGCGAGGCGCGCGAGAACCGGCGGCCGGTGTGAACGATATCGTCAGCTCCTTCCTGCTGGTCTATGCCGGCCTGTTCCCGATCGTGAACCCGATCGGCGGCGCCCCCATCTTTCTCGGCTTGACGCGGCACTGCACCGACGAGGAGCGCCACGCCAGCGCCGCCCGCGTGGCGGTGAACGGCTTCTTCCTGCTGCTGGGATCGCTGTTCGTCGGCTCGCATGTGCTGGAGTTCTTCGGCATCACCTTGCCGGCGGTGCGCATCGCCGGCGGGATGGTGGTGACCGCCTTCGGCTGGAAGCTCCTCCACGCCGGCGAGGAGCTCGAGGACCAGCGTGCCGCCAATGCAAGTGGCAGGCCGGCGCCGATGGACGCCTTCTATCCGCTGACCATGCCGCTCACGGTCGGACCGGGATCGATCTCGGTCGCCATCACGCTGGGCAGCCAGCGGCCCAAGGAGGCGGCCGACCTCGCCCATCTCGCCCTGCTCGGCGGCGCGGCCGTCGCCGGCCTCGCCGCCATCGCCGTCACCATCTATGTCTGCTATCGCTTCGCCGAGCGTATTGTCGCGGTGCTGGGCGAGCGCGGCACCAACGTGGTGGTGCGGCTCTCCGCCTTCATCCTGCTGTGCATCGGCATCCAGATCATCTGGAGCGGCTGGAGCGCGCTCGCCGTCGCCGCTCGCTAGTCGGCGAGGATTTGCCGGCTGATCACCAGGCGCTGGATGTCGCTGGTGCCTTCGTAGATCTGGCAGACGCGCACGTCGCGGTAGATGCGCTCGACGGGAAAATCCTGCAGGTAGCCGTAGCCGCCATGGACCTGGATGGCGTCGGAGCAGACCCGCTCGGCCATCTCCGAGGCGAACAGCTTGGCCATCGCCGCCTCCTTGAGGCAGGGCGCGCCGGCATCGCGCAGCGCCGCCGCGTGCAGCACGAGCTGCCGGGCCGCCTCGATCTGCGTCGCCATGTCCGCCAGGCGGAAAGCCACGGCTTGGTGCTCCGCGATCGGCACGCCGAAGCTTTTCCGCTCCTTGGCGTAGGCGGTCGCCGCCTCGAAGGCGGCGCGCGCCATGCCGACGGACTGCGCGCCGATGCCGATGCGGCCGCCTTCGAGATTGGCGAGCGCAATGCGATAGCCCTCCCCTTCCTCGCCGAGCAGCAGGTCGGGCGTCAGCTCCATCTCCTCGAAGACGATCTGCGCCGTGTCGGAGGCGCGCTGGCCGAGCTTGTGCTCGAGCTTGGCGACGCGCCAGCCCGCGGTGTCCGTCGGCACGATGAAGGCGCTGATGCCCTTCTTGCCGGCGGCGGGATCGGTGACGGCGAAGACGATCGCCACCTTCGCGTGCTCGCCCGAGGTGATGAACTGCTTGGTGCCGGTGAGGACGAAGCGGTTGCCGGCGCGCCGCGCGCGCGTCCGGAGCGCCGCCGCGTCCGAGCCCGCCTCGGGCTCGGTCAGGCAGAACGCCGCGAGCATCTCGCCGCGCGCCATCGGTCGCAGGAAGCGCTCCTTCTGC
>DASWFH010000316.1:0-2876 GCA_036394355.1 Allostellaceae bacterium
CGCCACGCCGCCGACAAGCGGCCGCTCGACGCCGCATGCGGCTGCGCCACCTGCACCGGCTACAGCCGCGCTTATCTCCACCATGTCGTGCGCGCCGGCGAGATCCTCGCGAGCATGCTGTTGACCGCGCATAATCTTCGCTACTATGCGGATCTGATGGCGGGCTTGCGCGGCGCGATCGAAGCCGGCACGCTCGACGATTTCGCCGCCGGCTTCGCCGCAGAGCAGGCGGAAGGCGACATCCCGCCGCTGTGAGACAAGGGCATGGCCAAGTCGACCCCGCGCGACCTGAAGCAGCTCGGCTCGAGGAGCGAGCTCCCCGCCTCGCCCGATCAGGCCTTGCTGGAGAAGGTCGCCAACCCGCATCCGCGCGAGACCTACCTCGTGCGCTTCACCTGCCCGGAATTCACTGCGCTCTGTCCGATCACCGGCCAGCCCGATTTCGCGCATCTCGTCATCGACTACGTGCCGCGCCAATGGCTGGTCGAGAGCAAGTCGCTGAAGCTCTATCTCGGCGCATTCCGCAATCACGGCGCGTTCCACGAGGACTGCACCCTCGCCGTCGCCCGCCGTGTGGTCGAGACGATCGAGCCCCTGTGGCTGCGCATCGGCGGCTACTGGTATCCGCGCGGCGGCATGCCCATCGACGTCTTCTACCAGACCGCCGCGCCGCCGGAAGGATTGTGGCTCCCCGACCAGGGCGTCGCGCCCTATCGCGGACGGGGGTGAGACGGTGGCCAAGGTTGCATCGATGCCGTACGTCCTTCGACGGGCTCAGGATGAGGAAGAACGAGTGTGGCATGCCGAAGCAGTGCTGATGCAATCCGCCATCTCCCCTCATCCTGAGCCTGTCGAAGGACGCACAATCCCGATGCAGCACACCCGACCATGAGCGCCGCGATCAAATCGGCGATCCGCGAACAGGCGCTGGCGCTGGGCTTCGACGCGGTGGGGTTTGCGCCGCCGCTGCTGGCGCCGGAGGCGCGCGCGCATCTCGCCGAGTTCCTGGCGCGCGGATATCACGGCGACATGGGCTGGCTCGCCGAGCGCGCGGCCGAGCGCGCCGAGCCGGCGGCGCTGTGGCCCGAGGTGAAGAGCGTCATCGTGCTCGGCCTCAATTACGGGCCGCAAGAGGACCCGCTCGCCGTGCTTGAAGCCAAGGAGCGCGGCGCGGTCTCGGTCTATGCGCGCAACCGCGACTACCACGACCTCGTCAAGTCGCGCCTGAAGGCACTGGCGCGCTGGACGGTCGAGCGCTGGCCATGCTCCCTCAAGGTGTTCGTCGACACCGCGCCGGTGATGGAGAAGCCGCTGGCCCAGGCCGCCGGGATCGGCTGGCAGGGCAAGCACACCAACCTGGTGTCGCGCGGCTTCGGCTCCTGGCTCTTCCTCGGCGAGATCTATCTCTCGCTCGATCTCGCGCCTGACGCGGCGGAGGAGGACCATTGCGGCGCCTGCCGGCGCTGCCTCGATGTCTGCCCGACGCGCGCCTTCGACGGGCCCTACCGGCTCGAGGCACGGCGCTGCATCTCCTACCTCACCATCGAGCACAAGGGGCACATCGCCGCGCCCTTGCGCCCGCTCATGGGCAACCGCATCTATGGCTGCGACGATTGCCTCGCGGTCTGCCCGTGGAACAAATTCGCGCAAGCCGCGCGCGAGCTGGCGGTGATGCCGCGCGCCGATCTCTCGGCGCCGCGCCTCGCCGCGCTGTCAGCGCTCGACGACGCCGCGTTCCGCGCGCTGTTCGCAGGCTCGCCGGTGAAGCGCATCGGCCGCGACCGCTTCCTGCGCAACGTGCTGATCGCCATCGGCAACAGCGGCGCGACCGAGCTCGTCGCCGCGGTGACGCCGCATCTCGCCGATCCCTCGCCGCTGGTGCGCGCGATGGCGGTGTGGGCGCTCCGGCGGCTAGCCGACGCAGCGACGGTCGAGCGGGCGCGGGCCGCGCGCCTGCCGGCGGAGACGGACGAGGCCGTGCGCGCGGAATGGCGCAGCGCGGCCTGACGACAGGATGGAGACAAGCCATGAGCGACAAGATCGACTGGCGCCGACACGGCGTGCGCGTGGTGAAGGGGTCGGAGCTCGACACCAACACGCCGCAGACGCCGGGCATGAACCGCGCCGCTGCCATCACCCATGCCCGCGCCGGAGCGCAGAAGCTGTGGGCGGGCACGGTCACCATCCACGCCAACGCCAAGACCGGCGCGCACCACCACGGCGAGGTCGAGAGCGTGATCTATGTGGTGAAGGGCAAGGCGCGCATGCGCTGGGGCGAGCGGCTCGAATACATGGCCGAGGCCGAGCCCGGCGATTTCATCTATGTGCCGCCCTTCGTGCCGCATCAGGAGATCAACGCCAGCGCCGACGCGCCCTTGGAATGCGTGCTGTGCCGCAGCGGCCAGGAGCCGGTCGTCGTCAACCTCGACATCACGCCCGTCGAGCCGCCCGAGGAAGTCCGCTGGATCGACCCGATCCACCGGAAATAGTGCGGATCGATGAGCTGCTATTAGCGCGTGTCGGTCTTGATGTCCTGCTTCGCGCCCGCGGCGGTGTGGCGGCATGCGCCCAGCGCCGACCCGATGCTGACGATGAGAACGAGGCTGACCAAGGCCCGGACAATTCTTGCGCGCATAGCTCGGCTCCGATGAGTGTTGTTCTGTTCAACACGCGCGCGAATGCGGGGGTTCCGTTCGGGGCCGCTCGCGCTGCAGGGCGGTTGTGCGTCCTTCGACAGGCTCAGGATGAGGAAGATCGAGAATGGCATTTTGCGGAATGCCATTGAGAAAATCTCCTCATCCTGAGCCTGTCGAAGGACGCACCGGCGGTATTGCAGGACGACGGTGACAGTCCGCGTCTCTTCTTTCCCGGTGCGG
>DASWFH010000317.1:0-4076 GCA_036394355.1 Allostellaceae bacterium
GTCCCTGACGGACCGCCTGCGCCGCGCTGCCGATTCGGACATTTTCTACCACTTCCGGCGTTCGCCGATGGTCATCACCGCGGCCCTGATCACGTTTCTGTTCGTGGTCGCCGCCGCCTTCGCGCCTTGGCTTGCCCCGCACAACCCGTTCGACCTCGCCAGCGTCAGCCTGCTCGACGCGCGCAACCCGCCTGCCTGGATCGCCGGCGGCAGCTGGGCCTATCCGCTGGGCAGCGACAATCTCGGCCGCGACGTGTTCTCGACCATCCTCTACGGCTCGCGCATCTCGCTGTGGGTCGGCTTCGCCTCCATCCTGCTGGCGATGGTGCTCGGCGTCGGCCTCGGCCTCGTCTCGGGCTATGTCGGCGGCGTGACCGACGCCGTCATCATGCGCATCGCCGAGATCCAGCTCAGCTTCCCCGCCATCCTCATCGCCTTGCTGGTCGACGGCGTCATGCGCGGCATCGTCCCGCGCGAGTTCCAGGACAGCCTCGCCGAGGACGTGCTGATCCTGTCGATCGGCCTCTCCTTCTGGGTGCAGTACGCGCGCACCGTGCGCGGCTCGACCATGGTCGAGCGCGGCAAGGAATACGTGCAGGCGGCGCGCGTCATCGGCCGCCGCCCGCTCGCCATCATGCTGCGCCACGTGCTGCCCAACGTGATGGGCCCGGTGCTGGTGATCGCCACCATCAATTTGGCGCTCGCCATCATCACCGAGGCGACGCTGTCCTTCCTCGGCGTCGGCGTGCCGCCGACGCAGCCCTCGCTCGGCACGCTCATCCGCATCGGCAATGATTTCCTGTTCTCGGGCGAATGGTGGATCACCATCTTCCCGGGCCTCGCCCTCGTGCTGCTCGTGCTGTCGGTCAATTTGCTCGGCGACTGGCTGCGCGACGCGCTCAACCCCCGACTGCGCTGATGCGCGCGGCCGCGCTGCTCCGCGTCGAGCATCTGCGCGTCGAGTTCCCGACGCGCCACGCGACGCTGGTCGCGGTCGACGACGTGTCCTTCGCGATCGGCGCGGGCGAGGTGCTGGGCGTCGTCGGCGAGTCTGGCGCCGGCAAGTCGGTCACCGGCGCCGCCATCATCGGCCTCATCGATCCGCCCGGGCGCATCGCCGCGGGCCGCATCTTCTTCGCCGGCGAGCGCATCGACGATTTGCCGGCGGAGCGGCTGCGGCGCATCCGCGGCAAGCGCATCGGCACCATCTTCCAAGACCCGCTCACCAGCCTCAACCCGCTCTACAGCATCGGCCGCCAGCTGGTCGAGACCATCGCCACGCATAGCGAGCTCACGCCGCGCCAGGCGCGCGCGCGGGCGATCGAGCTCCTGGCCGAGGTCGGCATCCCCGCGCCGGCCGAGCGCTTCGACCATTATCCGCACCATTTCTCGGGCGGCATGCGCCAGCGCGTGGTCATCGCGCTGGCGCTGTGCGGCAACCCGCAGCTCATCATCGCCGACGAGCCGACCACGGCGCTCGACGTGTCGATCCAGGCGCAGATCATCGCGCTCTTGAAGAAGCTGTGCCGCGACCACGGCATGGCGGTGATGCTGATCACCCACGACATCGGCGTGATCGCCGAGACCGCCGACCGCGTCGCCGTGATGTATGCCGGGCGCATCGCCGAGATCGGGCCGCTGCGCGACATCGTCAAGCAGCCGCGCCACCCCTACACGGTCGGGCTCATGGGCTCGATCCCCTCGCTCTCGGGCGCGACCGAGCGCCTGGCGCAGATCGACGGCGCCATGCCGCGGCTCAATGAGATCCCCGGGGGATGCGCCTTCCATCCGCGCTGCGCCCACGCCTTCGCGCGCTGCCGCGCCGAGCGCCCCGAGCTGATCGCCGACGGCGCGTCCGCGGCGGCGTGCTGGCTCTACGCGCCGGCGGCGACGGGCGGCCATGGCTGAGCCGGCGGCGCAGGCCGAGCGCGCAGCCGGCGCCGAGGCGCCGCTGCTCAGCGTGCGCGGCCTCGCCCGCTATTTCGATGCCTCGCCGCCGCTGTTGAACCGGCTGCTCGCCGGCGGCGGGCGGCGCACGCTCAAGGCCGTCGACGGCGTCAGCTTCGACATCCCGCGCGGCCGGACCTTGGGCCTGGTCGGCGAGTCCGGCTCCGGCAAGTCGACCGTGGCGCGGCTCGTCGTCGGCCTCTATCCGCCGACCGCCGGCACCATCGCGTTCGACGGGCGCGATCTCGCGAGCCTGCGCGGGGCCAGGGAGACCGCCGCGCTGCGCCGCCGCCTGCAGATCATCTTCCAGGACCCCTATGCCAGCCTCAACCCGCGCTGGCGCGTGCGCGACGTCATCGCCGAGCCGCTGCGCGTGCATGCGCTGCTCAGCGGCCGCGCCGCCATCCGCGCCCGCGTCGACGAGCTGCTGCTCCAGGTCGGGCTCGCCGCTGCCGACGGCGACAGGTTCCCGCACGAATTCTCCGGCGGCCAGCGCCAGCGCATCTCGATCGCCCGCGCGCTGGCGAGCGCGCCCGACTTCCTTGTCTGCGACGAGCCGACCTCGGCGCTCGACGTCTCCGTGCAGGCGCAGATCCTCAATCTGATGAAGGCGCTGCAGCGCCGCCTCGGCCTGACCTATCTCTTCATCTCGCACAACCTCGCGGTCATCAGGCACATGGCGGATGCGGTCGGCGTCATGTATCTGGGACGCTTGGCCGAGCTCGCCGAGGCGCGCGCCCTCTTCGAGCGGCCGCGCCATCCCTACACGCGTCTGCTGCTCGCGACGATCCCGGACCTGTCGCTCAGCGGGCGGCCGCGCGCGCCGGTGACGGGCGAGGTGCCGAGCCCGATCAACCCGCCCGCGGGCTGCAGCTTCCATCCGCGCTGTCCTTATGCCGATGCGCGCTGCCGGCGCGAGCGGCCCGAGCCGCTCGCAATCGCCGGCGGCGGCCTGGTCGCCTGCCACGCCGTCGCGGAAGGGCGGCTGCCGCCGTGAGCGCCCGACGGCGGCGCGGGCCGGCTAGCCGAAAACCTTCGATCCCGACCCCTTGCAAAGTCTAAGATGACTGGTCATATCCCGCCGCATGCGCAGGGATTCGACCAAGGATGTCCGCGAGCGCCTGCTGGAAGCGGGGGTGGCGACCTTTCACCGGCTGGGCTTCAATGGCTGCAGCGTGCAGGACATCACCGAGGCGGCCGGGGTGCCCAAGGGCTCGTTCTATAATCACTTCGAGAGCAAGGAGGCGCTCGGCGCGGCCGCGCTCGAGCATTTCTGGCAGGACGGCGCCTGCGACCGGCTGCAGATCCTGAGCGAGCCCGGGCGCGCGCCGCGCGAGCGGCTGCGCGCCTATTTCGAGCAGGCCGCTGCCGAGATGGCCGCGCTCGACTACACCTGCGGCTGCCTCGTGGGCAACCTCGCGGCCGAGCTGTCGGACCAGAGCAAGCTCGTCTCGGCGCAGCTCTCGACCATCTTCGCCAGCTGGGCGCGCCGAGTGGCGGACTGCATCCGCGAAGCGCAAGCCGCCGGCGAGATCAGCACGGCCGGCGATCCCGAGACGCTCGCCAATTTCGTCCTGAGCGCTTGGGAGGGCGCCGTCCAGCGCGCCCGCATCGAGAAGACGGGCCGCCCGCTGCAGCAGTTCCTGGACGTCCTCTTCACCCACCTCCTGCGCTGACCTCCGCACCGCGCTTTTTTTCGACAGGAAACAAGATGACCGGTCATCTTAACAACCTCGCTCCGGCTGCTCGTAGGCCCAAGACAGTTGCCGAGCCGTCAGCGCTTCTTCCCGACGCAGCCGTCCGGCGACGACGATCATTTGCTCGCCGTGAAAACTCTATTACGGAATTCGCCGCTGACGACCCGACCGCGGCGGGCCATCTACGGTTGCTGGCAAGGGGCCATCGCGCTTCCCGCGCCGAAGGCTCCTTCGCTGCGCCAACTCCCGACACTTGCATTCGGCAGGAGATACGATGACCGCTCATCCGAACGATCTCGATCCCTCTCCCATGGCTCGCGCCGCCGCGGCCGGACCACGCAGAGTCTGGGTTGGGCTCGGTGCCGCTGCCCTGCTGCTTGCGCTCGGCGGCGGCTTGTTCGGCCTCAACCGCCTCGGCGAGACGGCGGCGAC
>DASWFH010000318.1:0-3743 GCA_036394355.1 Allostellaceae bacterium
CCGGCTGTGACATACTCGAACGCGAAGATCCGCAAATTCCACCCCTCCCCGATGGCGCCGTTCGCGATTGTCCCGGTACTCGATCTCAAAGGCGGCCAGGTGGTTCATGCCCGCGCCGGCGAACGGTCGCGCTACTTGCCGATACGCTCGACGCTCGCCGCCGGCAGCGAGCCTCGCGCCGTGCTCGACGGCCTGCTGTCCGTGGCGCCGTTTCGCCGCGTTTATATCGCCGATCTCGACGCCATTGAAGGACAGGGCGACCACCGCCGGCTGATCGCGGCGCTGGCACGCCGATATCGCAGCGTCGCATTCTGGCTCGATGGCGGGTTTGCCGGCGCAGCGGAGGCCGCCGCCGCTCTCGCGGAAGGGGTGGCGCCGGTGCTGGGCAGCGAGAGCCTGCCGGACGAGCAAGCGCTGATCGCGGCGGTGCGCCGGTTGGGCTCCGGCAACTGCGTCCTGTCGCTCGACTATCGCGGCGACCGCTTCGTCGGCCCTACGGCGATCGAGGACCGGCCGGAGCTCTGGCCGGACCAGGTCATTGCGATGACGCTGAGCCGGGTCGGCAGTGGCGCCGGACCGGACATGACTCGCCTCGCCGGCTTGCGGCGCGTCGCCGGCGCGCGGCATCTCTTCGCCGCGGGTGGCGTCCGCGACGCCGCCGATCTCGAACGGCTGGCGGCGATGGGGCTTGCCGGTGTGCTGGTGGCGAGCGCGCTGCATGACGGCCGGCTTACGGCCGCAGCCTTGGCGGCATTCGACGAGCGCGGTCGCTAGCTCTCCTCAGCGCTCTCCGGACGCGCCAAATCCCTCCCTCTGCCGAAGCGGAGGGAGGGGCGCAGGCTCGGTGATAGGGTTAGTGCCGACTCACTTATGCGCGGCGAAGGGATGCGTGACCTTGTCGCGCTGCTCCAGTACCTGACGCGCGTTCGGTTCGCCGGCGACCGCGCGCTTGATGGAGAGCTTCGTCGCTTCGTAATTGAAGTCCTGGATCTTCTGGTCGTTGCTCGCTTCCCAGTGGATGAAGACGCCGACGCAGATGAAGAGGTCGTCCGCCTCGGCCACCGGGATCGTGCCGTCCTTGACGCAATCGGCCACCGCCGTTGCGACCGCGCGTTGCGCCGGGCCGAACATCTGCACCGCCTGCTTGGCGCTCTTGATGGTGACCTTGTTGAACATAACGGTGTTCGGCTTGGTCATCAGGTTGGGGCCGATGACCGCGAGCAAGCCGTTGACGCCTTCGCGCTGGCTGGTGAGCGTGTGGCAGAACGCGGTTTCCGCAGCGCTGCCGCGCGGCCCGATGATCAGATCGATGTGAGCGACTTCGTTGCCGTCTCCGACCAGCGCTTCACCGACCATCACCTTTGTCACTTTGGCCATGAGATCACTCCCTTTTGTGTTTGTGGAGGTCACGTTCGGCAGAACCGTGGCTGCCTTGCGCTCGTGAATCGTTATCGAGCATATCCCCGCAAGCGAGGGCAAGCAAGCTCGCGACCGTGAGATCGGCGGAGCTCCCGGGATTGAGGCCGCGCGATTTCAGTCCCGCGTCGAAGGCGACAAGGTCGGCAACAATGCGCTCGTCGCGCGGACCGTCGTCGAGGCGAGCGGCAAGCGCGGCCGCCTCGCCGCGCACCGCCTCGGCGATGTCCGCGCCGTGCTTGCGCAGGATATGGCTGTCGGCAAACGCCGCGAGAAAATCCATGTAGACCCGCGTCGCAGCCCACTCGGCCAGCTCACCGTTGCGCCGCGCCAGATGAAGTCGGCGCACGCCGATCGCTAACACGTCGTCATAGTCGCGTGCATACTGGCGGGCGATGCGATCGCGATCCGCGGCGAGCGCCATCGCCTGCCGCAGGTCGATGGTGGGCGCCTGCTGCACATCCTGCGCATCGGCATGGCCGAGCCCGGCCGGATCGGCCAGGCGGATCGCTTCATAGGCCGCCGCCGCATCGGCGACGCTAAGCCCGGCGAGCGTCGCCGCGAGCGCCGGCCGCAATCCCCCGGCCGCGGCGTGCTCGGCGGCGGCCATCAGCGGCGCCGCCAGGAGCACGATGCCGAGATTGGTGTTGCAGCCGACCGCGGCGCGGGTCGCGGCAATGGCCGCGCGGATGCGCTCGCCGACGGGAGCGCCCGGCTCGGCCAGCGGCGGCGCCGAAGCGAACGCGCTGGCCTCGAACTGCGCCACGGTCATGCCGTGGCCCTCGCTGCGCAAATGCACGTTGCCGGGCTTGAGCGCGCGCAGCTCGAGCCGGCAGGCATCGATGTAAGCGCGTTGCAAGGCGTCGCTGCGCGACATGACGCGCTCAGCCGATGCGGCCGAGGACATGCGCGGCGAGCTTTGCGGCAAGGTCGCAAGGTGCGACGCCCTGCAGGCCCTGCCACGCCGGCATGGAATTCACCTCGAGCACCAGCAGCCTCCCCTCCTCGTCCTCGATCAGGTCGACGCCGGCGTAATCGGCGCCCACGGCCGCCGCGGCGGCGATGCTCTGCGCCGCGAGATCACCAGAGGTGGCGACCGCCTCGCAGCGCGCGCCGCGACGTACATTAGTCACCCAGCTGCGGCCGTGGCGCAGCATGGCGGCGACCGGCTCGCCGCCGATCACCATGACGCGGAAATCGCGCCAGCCCGCGTCGCGCCCGACGAAGCGCTGCAGGTAGTGCACGCCGGCATACTGCTCCGGCGGCGGCGATGCCTCGCCCTGGCGCAAGCGCATGAGGCCCCGCCCTTGCGAGCCGAAGAGCGGCTTCGCCACGAGCTCCGCCGCCGTGCCGGCGCGCCACCGCTCGGCCTGCGCCGCGCTCTCGCTGGCCAGTGTCGGCGGCGTCGCGATGCCCGCCCGATGCAGCAGGAAGCTGGTCATGGACTTGTCGACGCAGCACTCGATGGCGCGCGCGTCGTTGATCACGGGCACGCCGAGCCGGCCGAGCGCGTGCAGCAACCCCAACCGCAACGTCACCTGCTCGAATGTCCCGGCGGCGATGGTCCGCACCAGCACGGCATCCGGCAACGCATCGGCAAAGCCGGGCATGGCGATGCCGGTGCCGTCCTCGCCGAGGACGAAGGCGCAATCGCGCAGCGACAGCACCGCCGCGCCGGCGCCGAGCTTGGCGAATGCTTCCGCGAGTCGCCGCGTGTGCCAGTCGGGCGCATCGACGAGGATCGCGACGCGGTGCGCCATGCTCAGGAATCGGCGGCGAAGGACCGCGCCAGGATCGCCGCATCGAGCCGGCCGCGACGGAAGCTCCGGCCGCTCTCGAGCGCCGTCACCTGGACCAGGCCCGGGCTGAACAGCATCGGATCGATCTGATAGAAATCGCCCTTGTAGGCCGCGAAGGTCTCGGCGAACGGGCGTCCGTAGTCGCGGCTGGCGCCGCTCGGCAGGTTGTCCGCCAGCGTCTTCGCCTCGGCCTCCGGCCCGCCGACGAAGAGCTGCACCGTGCCGCCGTAGAGGATCGCGTCGTTGGTGCGTCCCATGGCCTGTACGAAATCGGGCACGGGCGGCGGCAGCGGCGCCGCGCCGAGCCCGTCGACGATGCGCGCCAGCGGGAATTTGAGCGCGTGCGCCTTGTGCAGCGCGACCTCGAGCGAGCGCGCCGCGATCTGCACGGCGCCGGCGAGGCTTTGCGTCGGTGTCATGATCACCGTCAGATGGTCGGGCGCCACGCCGCAATCGCTCGCCACCTTTTGCAGCAACGCGGACGGTGGCGGGCGGTCGACCTCGAGCACGAGCGTGGCGTCGGCGAAG
>DASWFH010000319.1:0-9953 GCA_036394355.1 Allostellaceae bacterium
GGCGCCAACGAGTACATCATGAAGCCGTTCGACAGCGACATCCTGCAAGCCAAGTTCGCGCAGGTAGGGCTGTTGTGACGAGAACGGAGGCGGCTGCCGCACCAGGGTTGGGGAGCGCGCCGGGGGGCCGTGCGCTCGCGCCCTATCGGCTGATGGTGGTGGACGACAGCGCCGCCATCCGCGGCCTGCTCATCCGCTCGCTCGAGGCGGATCCCGAAGTGGCGGTCGTCGCCTCGGCCAGCAACGGCGCGGTGGCGCTGGCGGCGCTGGGGCGGCACGACATCGAGGTCGTCATCCTCGACATCGAGATGCCCGTGATGGACGGGCTGACCGCGCTCCCCAAGCTGCTTGCCGCCAAGCCCGGCATCAAGGTCATCATCGCCTCGACGCTGACGCGGCGCGGCGCCGACATCAGCATCAGGGCGCTCGCGGCAGGCGCCGCCGACTATCTGACCAAGCCCGGCTCTTTAGTGCTCAGCAGCGCCGACCAGTTCAAGCGCGAGCTCCTCGCCAAGGTGAAGGTGCTGGGCCATGCCAGCCGCGTCTCCGTGGCGCTGCGCACGGCGCGGCGTGTTCCGGGCGCGCGGCGCCCGGCCGCGACGGTGGCGCTGGACATGGTGCCGCGGCGCGTCATCGCGCTGCGCCCGGTGGCGCGCGAGACGCTCGAGGCGATCGCCATCGGCTCCTCGACCGGCGGGCCGCAGGCGCTGTTTCGCGTGCTGGGCACGCTCAAGGGCGCCGTGCGGCAACCCATCTTCATCGCCCAGCACATGCCCGCCACCTTCACCACGATCCTCGCCGAGCACATCGCCCGCACCAGCGGCTGTCCGACCCGCGAGGCGGTGGACGGCGAGCCGGTCCAGGCCGGGCACATCTATCTCGCGCCGGGCGACTTCCACATGACCGTCGAGACCGTGGCGCCAGGAAGACGTGTGGTGCGGCTGTCCAAGGGGCCGCCCGAGAATTTCTGCCGGCCCTCGGTCGATCCGATGCTGCGTAGCCTCGCCCTGTCCTATGGCCCGCGCGTCCTCGGCATCATGCTGACCGGAATGGGCCGCGACGGGCTCGCCGGCAGCCGGACGGTGGTTCAGGCCGGCGGCACCGTCGTCGCCCAGGACGAGGCGACCAGCATCGTCTGGGGCATGCCCGGCGCGGTGGCCATGGCCGGGCTGTGCAGCGCCGTGGTGCCGCTCGAGGACATCGCCGCCCTGGTCGAGAAGCTGGCGTCGCGGGGCCGGCCATGATCGCCGCCGATTTCGAGCTGCTGTGCCGCCTGCTCAAGGAGCGCTCGGGCCTGCTGCTGGCGAGCGACAAGGCCTACCTGCTCGAGAGCCGGCTGCTGCCGGTGGTGCGCCGCCGCAACATGAAGTCGCTGGACGAGCTCGTCGCCGTCCTGCGCAGCCGTCCGGAAGAGGAGCTGGTGCGGGACGTGGTCGAGGCGATGACCACCAACGAATCGTCCTTTTTTCGCGACCTAAAGCCGTTCGACCAGTTCCGCGACTTCATCCTGCCGGAGCTGATGAAGGCGCGGGCCGGCAAGCGGACGCTGCGCATCTGGAGCGCGGCGTGCTCGAGCGGGCAGGAGCCCTATTCGCTCGCCATGCTCTTGAGCGAGCACAAGGACAAGCTCGCGGGCTGGCAGATCGAGATCGTCGCCACCGATCTCTCCAGCGAGATCCTCGAGAAGGCGCAGGCCGGCGTCTACACCCAGTTCGAGGTGCAACGCGGCCTGCCGATCCAGCTGCTCGTCAAGTATTTCCGCCAGGAGGGCGAGCGCTGGCGCATCGATCCGGCGATCGCCGCCATGGTGCGCTTCCGCTGCCTCAACCTGCTCGAGGATTTCACCCATCTCGGGCATTTCGACGTCGTGTTCCTGCGCAACGTGCTGATCTATTTCGACCTGCAGACCAAGACGTCGGTCCTCGACCGGATTCCCCGCGTGCTGCAGCCGGACGGGTATCTCTATCTCGGCGGGGCGGAGACGATCATCGGCATCACCGACAAATTTCAGGCCGCTCCCGACCAGCGCGGCGTCTACACCCCCGCCATCTCCGCCGGCGCAATGGCCAAAAAGCTCGCGGCCCGCTAGCGCAGGCCGCGTTACGGCGCGCGCGGCGCCGCCGTCCTGATCGTTTCGGAGTTGTGGTCTGCGCCTACGCCTTGGCGACGAGCTTGCGCGACGGGCCGCTCGCGGTCTCGGCCGGCGGATCGCGCAGCACGTAGCCCCGGCCCCACACGGTCTCGATGTAGTTGTCGCCCTTGGTGGCGGTTGCCAGCTTCTTGCGCAGCTTGCAGACGAAGACGTCGATGATCTTGAGCTCGGGCTCGTCCATGCCGCCATAGAGATGATTGAGGAACATCTCCTTGGTGAGCGTCGTGCCCTTGCGCAGGCTCAAAAGCTCGAGGATGCCGTACTCCTTGCCGGTGAGGTGGAGCGGCGAGCCATCGACCTCGACGGTGCGGCTGTCCAGGTTGACCGTGAGCTTGCCGGTGCGGATCACGGATTCCGAATGCCCCTTGGCGCGGCGCACGATCGCCTGGATGCGGGCGATCAGCTCGCGCCGGTCGAACGGCTTGGTCAGGAAATCGTCGGCGCCGAAGCCCAGTCCCTTGATCTTGTGATCGAGCTCGGCCAGGCCCGAAAGGATGAGGATCGGCGTGCGCACCCGCGCGGCGCGCAGCCGGCGCAGCACCTCGTAGCCGTCGATGTCCGGCAGCATCAGGTCGAGGATGATGATGTCGTAGTCGTAGAGCTTGCCGATCTCCAGGCCATCCTCGCCGAGATCGGTCGTATCGCAAATGAACCCCTCGGCGCGCAGCATCATCTCGATGCTGGCTGCGGTGGCCGAATCGTCTTCCACCAGAAGTACGCGCATCTTCCCGCCTCCGCTCGAACCCGACGCTCGGTTCGTCATAACCATAACCGGTTTTAATGATCCTTACCAACCCGGGTTAAAGACGGGTTAACCAAGCAACAAAAAAGTACCTATCCTCGGTTGAGCTCGCGTGGCGGTTGGCCGGCTCAAGCCGATCCCGCCTGTTTAACGGGCGATTAAGCGCGTCCGGCGATGATGCGCGGCCACCCGAGGCTGGCAAGGAACCCTGGTGAGCCGCCCCGATCCCGTCGCCGAAATAGCCCTCATTCCCGAGCATCGCCGCTGCGGCCGCATTGCCGGCGTCATGGGCATGCTGCTCGATGTGGGCGGGCTGCTGCCACGCCGCCCGGGGGTGGGCAGGCAATGCGCCGTGCTGGCCCAGGGCGGCTGCCGGCTCGCCTGCGAGGCGCCGCGGTGAGCGCGCTCGACAGCCTCATCCGTCTCCACCGCTGGCAGGTGGACGAGCGCCGGCGCCATGTCGCCGACCTTGAAGGGCTGGCGGCGCAGCTCACCGAGGAGCACCATCGCCTCGACCGCGAGGAGACGCGCGAGCAGGCCGCGGCCGCGGCCCCGCCCGAGGCCGCGGCCACCTATGCCGCCTATGCGCGCCAGCTGATCGAGCGTCGACGCAAGCTGGCGCAGTCGCAGGCCGAGGTGGCCGAGCGGATCGAGCGCAGCCGGGCGGCGCTCGCCGAGGCCGTCCAGGAGGTGAAGCGCTACGAGATCATGGCGGCCAATCGCACGCGGCAGCAGCAGCGGCGCGAGGTGCGCCGTCAGCAGCAGGCGCTCGATGATCGGGGCGCCGACGCCTTCCGCCGCCGCGGCGCCGGCAAGGACTGAGCGAAGCTCAGGCGGCGTCGGCCTTGCGGCGCTGCGCCGCCGGCAACACGACGTCGATGCGGGTGCCCCTGCCGTGCGCGCTCTGCACCGAGATAGTCCCGCCATGGGCGGCGATGATGCCGTGCACCATGGAAAGCCCGAGCCCGGTGCCCTTGCCCAATTCCTTGGTCGTGAAGAAGGGCTCGAACATGCGCGCCCGGGTCGGCTCGTCCATGCCGCAGCCGGTGTCGGTCACCGCCAGGCGAACCTGGCCATCGCCGTCGGCGCCCAGCGAGATCGTGACCGTCCCGGGCTTGTCGCCGATGGCTTGCGCGCCGTTGGTCACCAGGTTGACCAGGACCTGATTGAGCTGCCCGGGATCGCCATAGATCGTCGGCACGGCATCGATCTCGGCTTCGAGCTTGATGCTCGACGGAAAGCTCGCGCGCAGCATCTTGATGCCGTCGGCGACGACCGGCGCGAGATCGAATTCGCGCTGCTCGATGGCCTGCTTGCGGCTGAAGGCGAGGATCTGCTGGACCAGCTCCCTGGCGCGTCCGGCGCCCATCAGCACCAGCTCGAGATTGGCGTGTTCGCGGCTCTCCTTCTTCAGCCGCGACATCGCCACCTTGGTCATCGCCAGCACCGGCACCAGCGCATTGTTCAGGTCATGCGCGATGCCGCCGGCGAGGCGCCCGAGCGCGTCGAGGCGGCCGGCATGGTTCATGACCATCTCGAGCTCGCGGCGCTTCTCGCGCTCGGCTTCGAGCAGGCGTGCGGCAATGGCGTTCTGCTTGAAGACGCGCATCGCCTTGCCCATCTCGCCGATCTCGTCCTTGCGCTCGGCCTCGTCGATCTCGACCGAGAGATCGCCGGCGGCCAGCCGCTCCATCTGCGCACTGAGCTGCCCGAGCGCGGCGCTGATGTTGTGATTGACGAAGTAGGCGAACACGGTAGCGATGCCGAAGATCGCCGACGCGATCAGGACGAGCCGGGCAAGGATGGCGAGGAATTCGGCGGCGATGTCGTCGATGTAGACGCCCGTGCCGACCGCCCATTGCCACGGATCGAAGCCGGCGATGTAGGAGACTTTGGCGATCTGCCGATCGGTGCCGGCGCGCGGCATGCGGTAATAGACGATGCCGCCGCCCCTCTTGGCGGTGTCGATCTGGACCTGGACGCGCCGAACCCCGTCGGCATCGCGGTAGCCGGACCGATTCTGCCCCTCGACCTTCGGCAGGTTGGGGTTGAGCACGACCACGCCGTCATAACGCTGGATGAAAAAATAATCGTTGTTGCCGTACCGCAGCGGGCGCAGCGCGGCGATCGCGCCCGCCTGCGCCTCCCATCGGCTCAGCTTGCCGGATTGCTCCTTATCGTACCAGGACTGGATGATGCTGACGGCGGTCTCGACCTGGCGCTGGGTCTGCTCCTCGCGGTCGGCGACGATCTTGTGGTGGAGAAACGATGCGCCGAGGACGATGGTGGCGATGAGCGACAGCGCCGAAACGGCCAGGAGAAGGCCCAGCTTGGCTTTGATCTTGAGGCGGTTGAGGATCCGCACGGGCAGGCTCCCACGCGACCGAACAGGTCGGGCGCGGTTCTATAGTGCAGTGCGTCCGCTGAAGAACTGATTAAACGCCCGCGCCCTTCAGGGACTGGGCGGCGCGACCCCTCGCGCGCCGCAGCATCGGGGTGGAAGCGCCACGGGCAAGCTGGATGGCCGCCCCTGCCTATCCAGGCGCGGCATCGCGGCCACCGTCTTTCCCCACCCCCAGCGGCGGCTGCAATTCGACGCGTATTTGTGCCGTCTTGTCGCTGCGCCCCGCCTCGATCTCCTGACGCGGACGATGTCGGTGTTGCCGCGCGCTGCAGATTGTCCGGGATGCGCGCCGAGGGCATGACGAAGCCCATCGCGGCGGCGAGCGGCGGCGCCCGCACCAGGTCGTGAGGCGCGCGCCGTGCGCGTTGTTGATGTGGCCGATATAGCCCAGCTCGAGCCGCAGCTGATCGATCTGCCGCGGCGCATCGGCTTTTTGGGGGCGGCCTTGGTGCCGGGCATGCGGCAGCACCGACTCAGGATGACGGCAACGTTATTCCGTCCGGTTAGCGATCCTGGCCGACACCTCGGTAATCTTGCAGCCGCGTGACGCGAAGGCCCGGCAATCCATGGCTCTCAACGAGTCGCTGCCAAGACAGAAATTCTTCGATTGATAGCGTGTAGCGGCGGCACGCTTCCTCGAGACTGAGAATGCCTGCTCGCACCGCCGCCACCACTTCCGCCTTGCGTCGGATGACCCAACGCTTGGTTTCGGGCGGAGGGAGGCTGTCCAGCGAGCCGATCGGTCCAACAAGGTCAAGCCAGTTCCCCGGCGCTGATTTCGCCGCGGGATGCGGGTCTACCTTGGCGGTTGCTCCTGAGTCGGATGCCATAACCGGGAGTTTATGGCGCCCCGCTTAAAAAACCGCTAAGGCAGAGGGTTAACGTACTGAGCAGTTTGCATAAATACGAAATATCGAGCGCGTTCAAGCGGCAATGGCCGCGCAATATTTTCCACGTGCGGAGCACATAGGAATTGCGGATGAGACGCCGATTGTCCGTCGATTCGGACGGCCTCTCGGCCTCCTGCGTCGATCGCCGCCGGGCGCCGCCGGCATGTGCTCGGATGTGATCGACCTGCTGGTTGCCGTCGCACCGCCCAAGCTCGACGGCGGGCTTTGATCGCCGGAAGAATTATCAGCGATTTCAACGATCTGCGTTCTTCCGAGTCGCTTGCCCAAGCAGGGGCCGATTCATATACTCCGGCACGATTTTGGGTGTTCGGGCTTTACGGAGCAGGTGATGCGGCCAACGCTTCCGCCAGACTATCGGCCCTCGGAGGGAGAAGAGTTCATGAACCCGCTGCAACTCGAGTATTTCCGCCAGAAGCTGCTGCGGTGGCGTGCGGAGTTGTTGGCGGAATCCTCGGAGACGCTGCAGCATCTCAAGGAGGAAAGCCTGGCCGAGCCTGACCTGACGGACCGGGCGTCGCTGGAGACGGAGCGCTCGATCGAGCTGCGCACGCGCGACCGCGAGCGCAAGCTGATCTCCAAGATCGACGCGGCGCTGATGCGCATCGAGGACGGCAGCTACGGCTATTGCGAGGAAACCGACGAGCCGATCAGCATCCGTCGCCTGGAAGCCCGCCCCATCGCCACGTTGAGCCTCGAGGCGCAGGAGCGCCACGAGCGCATGGAACGCACCCACCGCGACGATTGAGCCAATGCCAACCGGGGTTGATGAGCTTAACCGACCGTAAAGACGGCTGGCATAAGTTACGCGCATGCCCGAAAAGCCGGTTCAACATGGCGGCTCGCCGGCAAAGCCAGGCGAAGACGGCGATCTGACGCGCAAGCTCGACGCGGTGCAGGCGAGGACGCGCATTGCCGTCGACACCACCGAGGTCGCGGCGGTGGTGGAAGCCATCGTCGAGAGCTTGTCGGGCGACATGTCGATCGCCGATCTCAAGCTCTACCGCGAGCTCGAGCAGCTCGCCCAGTACATCCAGCGCGCCAAGCGTGAGATCGCCGAAGTCAAGCCGAACGACATCCGCGAGCGCCACATTCCCATGGCCACCGACGAGCTCGATGCCGTGGTCGAGGCGACGGCGGAGGCGACCGGGGCCATCCTCGACGAGGCGGAGGCGGTGCAGGAGCTTGCCGCCACGTTGCCGCCGCCCATCGCCAACAAGATCGCGGCGGCTGTCACACGCATCTACGAGGCCTGCAATTTCCAGGACATCACCGGCCAGCGCATCACCAAGGTGGTGAAGACGCTGAAATACATCGAGAGAAAGATCGATGCGCTGCTCGCCGCGTTCGGCGATACCGTGGCCGGCAAGCAGGCGCAGCTCATGAAGTCGCCCGACGAGGACTTCGTCAGCGGACCCCAGCTGCCCAAGGCCGCCAACAGCCAGGACGAGATCGACGCCATCTTGGCGAGCCTCGACGGTAAATAAAGCAGCGCCCTCGCTCTTCGCCTATCGCGCCGCATCGCCTTCATAGAACGCCTGTGCGTCGTCGTGGAGACGATGGCGCGATCCCGAGCGCAGATACATCATGTGGCCGCCGGGATAGAGCTTGAGCTCGACCCGCGACGCCGTGACATTGGCCGGCAGATGATCGACGACGAAGCGGCTCATCATATAGGGCGTGATGAGGTCGGTGAGCCCATGCGCGATCAGCACGCGCATCCGCGGCTGGAGCGCCAGCGCCCGACGCAGCGCATCGCCGGCGCCGAGCGAATGGCGCCCGCCCGAATCCCCGTCGCCCCACTCCCAATGTCGGCTGACATCGCTGTTGAGCAGCTCGTAGCCGAGCTCGGTCGCGAAGCCGAGCTCGTCGCGCGCATAGGCGAGGAAGGCGCGGGTGAAGGGCGCGATCGAGCCTTGCAAGACCGGATCGTCCTCGGCCTGATCGCTGTGCGGGGAGGGATCGGCGGCGGCGATGCTGCCGTCATAGCGGCTCAGGATCTGCCCGGCCGGCCGGCGCATCTCCTTGACGTAGGCGCCCAGCGGCACGCGGCCGCGCCAGCGCGCCACCATGGCCTCGTCGAGGCCGATGAGATCGGCGATCGTCGCGTAGAGGCGCTCCGAGCCTTTCGCCTCGCCGGCGCCGGCGGCGAGTGCGACGAGGTAGTCGTTGAGGGCGAAGTGCTCGGCCTCCGCCAACCCGTCGGGCGAGAGCGCGCTTTTGGCTTCGAGCGCGACCGCGGCGTAGGAGGGCAGGCGCAGCGCCCAGGGCAGCACGTCGAACTCGTCGCCGCTCATCAGGCGGAACTCGAGCGCGGGCGAGACCAGCATGACGCCCGAGGCGGCGATGCCTTGCTGATTGGCGAGCTGGTGCGCGAGCCGCGCGGCCCGGAAACCGCCATAGCTCTCGCCGATGAGATAGACCGGCGAGTTGAGCCGGTCGGCGCGCGTCAGGTGAAGGCGGATCATCTGCGCCAGGGCGTCGAGATCGGCGCGCACGCTCCAGAATTTCCTGGCGGCGTCTTCGCCGCCGCTGGCGCGGCTGTAGCCGGTGCCGACGGGATCGAGGAAGACGAGATCGGTGAACGGGAGCCAGGTGTCGGGATTGTCGCTGACGCGGTCGGCCGTCGGCTGCGGCTTGCCGGAGGCGCCGAAATCGAGCGCGCGCGGCCCCAGCGCGCCGATGTCGAGATAGGCCGACGCGGCGCCCGGCCCGCCGTTGAAGGCGTAGGTGATCGGCCGCTTCGCCGCATCGGCGACGCCGTCGCGCAGGAAGGCGACATAGAAGATGTCCGCCTGCTTCTCGCCCTTGTCGTCGCGCAGCGGCAGCGTGCCCGCGGTGGCGGTGTAGGCGATCTCCTGATTGCCGAGCGTGAGCTTGTGATGCGTCACCGCATCCGGCGGCAGCAGCGCGGCGGCGGATGCCGCGGGCGCTTTGGCCGCCTCGTGCGCGGGCTTGTCCTCGGCGCGCAGCGGGAGTGCGGAGGAGAGCAGGAGGAGCAGGAGGAGCAGGGCGGCGAGCCCCGCGGCGGGACGGCGAAGGAAGCGGCACATGGCGGCCTCGCTGGCGGCAACGCGCCAGCTTAGCGGCGGCGTCGCGCTTCGGCTATGCTGTGAGCCGAAGGCGACCTAATTCAACGCGTCGGGTCAAACCAGGAATCGAATTCGTCCCCGCAGCCGCGCGGTCGCGCAGCCTGGCGACGCTGGACGGCTGCAGCTTCGTCGAAAAGCTGCGCAAGCTTCTCGAATAGGCCGGCAGCTGAGCCTTCGTGCTCCATCGCTGCAAGCCGTCTGCAGTCGTTCGCCAGCCGCTGCGCGAACGACCCCACCTTGTTGGTGGAACTGCCTTCCATGTGCCCCCTCGCATCTTCGTGAGGAATGTTTCGCACAAGCCTATTAAGAAAAGACGTAATTTGCGCGGCACGCACGATCCTGTACGAGCGGCACGATCCCGGGCCGGCCCGCGCGCGACGGCCACGGCCGAAGGTCGCAAGGTCAAGCCGGCTTCCCCATCTCAGCCGTAAATTCGCCAATCCCACAGATTTGACGCGCGTTCGCGCCGAATTCGTTCGATCTTCGCCCGGTCGCGCATGACCGTAGTCCCGCGCGTCAGCCCGCGGCGCGCGTCGCCTCGAGCTCGGAGGTGCAGGCGGGGCAGCGCGTGGCCTGCAGCGGGATCGTCGTCACGCAGTAGGGGCAGCTGCGCGTCGTCGGCGTCGGCGGCGCCGGCGCGCGGCGCAGCCGGTTG
>DASWFH010000320.1:0-2712 GCA_036394355.1 Allostellaceae bacterium
CTGTCCGACGGGCTTTCCCGTCTCGCCGGCCGAGCCCTCGACGTCGAGCAGGTCGTCGGCGATCTGGAAGGCGAGACCGAGATCATGCGCGTATCCGCGGAGCGCGAGTCGCACTTCGACGGACGCCTTGCCGAGAACCGCACCCGATTCGCAGGCGAAGGCGATGAGCGCGCCGGTCTTCAGGCGCTGCAGGCGTGTGATGGCGCCGATGTCGAGATCGGGGCGATGCTCGGCGATGAGATCGATCATCTGTCCGCCGACCATGCCGTGGCTCCCCGCCGCCTGCGCCAGCGAGGCGACGAGCTCGCAGCGCACCGCCGGATCGCCATGCGTGTCGGTATGCGCGAGCACCTCGAAGGCGAGCGTCAGCAGCCCGTCGCCGGCGAGGATCGCGGTGGCGTCGTCGAACGCCTTGTGGCAGGTCGGCCGGCCGCGCCGCAGGTCGCTATTGTCCATCGCCGGCAGGTCGTCATGGACGAGCGAATAGGCGTGCACCAGCTCGATCGCCGCCGCCACCTGCAGCGCGCTGCGCCGCGACACGGCGAAAAGCTGCGATCCCGCCAGCACCAGGAAGGGCCGCAGGCGCTTGCCCGGCGCGAGCGCCGCGTAGCGCATCGCCTCGAAGACGCGCGACTCGAGCCCGGCCGGCACGGCGATGAGCTTGTCGAGGGCGGCATCGGTGAGAGAGGCCGCCTCCGCCAGCGCCGCGGCAAAGGTCATGCCGGGCGCCCATCTTGGCTCAGTCAAGGGAGGCAGGCTCCGTCGCGGGCGTGCCGTCGGCACCGATGACGATCTTGTCAACGCGCGCCTGCGCCTCGCGCAGCTTCGCCTCGCAATGGCGCTTCAGCAGCGCGCCGCGCTCATAGGACGTGATCGCCTCGTTGAGCTTGTCGCCGCCGGCCTCGAGCCGCTTGACGATCTGCTCGAGCTCCTTCAAGGCATCCTCAAAGCTCATCGCGGCGATCTCGGGCGGGAGACCCGTGTCGACCATGACCCTCTCCAAAAATCGGCGCGACTCTAGTGATGCGCCGCGGCACGGGCAAGCGCGGAAGTTCCTATGCGGCCATCAGCGCGCGAACATGCGCGGCCGCGCTCGCGGCGAGCGCCTCGAGGTCGTAGCCGCCTTCGAGCGAGGAGACGAGCCGGCCCTCGCAATGCCGCGCCGCGCAGGCGACGAGCCGCTCGGTCACCCAGGCATAATCCTCCTCGACCAGCATGAGCTGCGCCAAAGGGTCGCGGCGATGCGCATCGAAACCGGCGGAGATCAGGATGAAGTCCGGCGCGAAATCCTCGAGCGCCGGCAGGATGAACTCGTCATAGGCGCGGCGGAACTCGGTCGAACCGGACATCGGCCGCAGCGGCACGTTGACGACGTTGCCGACACCGGTCTCGCTGCGCGCGCCGGTGCCGGGATAGAGCGGCGATTGGTGCGTCGAGGCGTAGAAGACGTGCGGATTGTTCTCGAAGGTCGCCTGAGTGCCGTTGCCGTGATGCACGTCGAAGTCGATGACGGCGGCGCGCTCGAGGCCGTGTTTCTGGCGCGCCCGTTGTGCGCCGATGGCGACGCTGTTGAAGAGGCAGAAGCCCATGGCGCGCTCCGGCTCGGCGTGGTGGCCCGGCGGGCGCACGGCGCAGAAAGCGTTGTCGGCCTCGCCGCCGACGACCGCGTCGACCGCGGCGCAGACCGCGCCCACCGCGCGCAGCGCTGCCTCGCCCGAGCGCGGCGACAGCACCGTGTCGGGATCGAGCGCGGCGTGGCCGCGCGCGGGCACCGCGGCGAGCACCGCCTCGATGAAGGGACGCGGATGGACGCGCGCTACCTCGTCGAGATCGGCGCGCGGCGCCTCGCGCCGCTTGACCCGGGTGAAGTCCGGCCGCGACAAGCCTGCGAGGACGGCGCGCAGGCGGTCCGGCGATTCCGGATGATGGCTGCCGGGATCATGCTCGAGACAGGCCTCATGGGTATAGAGAAGCGTGGTCATCGCATCCTCGCGCGCTGCCTTGTGCCGCGCAGTGTGACACATCGCCATGGGCGGCCGCCACACCGCGCCGGGCGCTTTTGTGCGGATTGTCGGGCTTGCCGGGCTGCGGGCCTGGGGTCAGTATAGGCGCCGCCGCAGCGGAGCGACGAAGCGCGGTCGGGGAGGCAAGAGCGTGAGGCGAAGCGTTGCGGCGGCCTGGAGTTTGGCCGTCCTTGTCGCGGCCGCGGCGATCGCGACCGCGACGGCGGCGGAAGGCGTGCCGCCGATCACGGTGCGCGCCGGCAAGGCCGACAGCCTCAACCACGCCCTTGCGGTGCAGTTTGCCGAGGCGGTCGCCGGCGGCGGCAACGGCGCGCTCACCCTGGTGGTCGAGGAGAGCCAGGGGTCGGTGGAGAACGTCATGGACGCGCCGCGGCGCGGGGCCAACTACATCTTCACCACGCCGCCCAACGTCATCGCCCAAGCCAAACGCGGCGACAAGCCGTTCCGGCATAACGCGCGCTACCGCGAGATCCGCGCCCTCTTCCCGATCCCGTCGCTCACCATGCATTGGCTGGTGCGCGCCGACAGCGGCGTCGAGCGTTTCGCGGACCTCGCGGAGAAGCCCTTCATCCCCGGCGCGAAGGGCAGCTTCGGCGAGCGACAGACCGCCTCCGCGCTGCACGTCCTCGGCCTCGACGAGAAGGTGCAGCTCATCGATATCGATGCCGCCGGCGCACAATCGGCCCTC
>DASWFH010000321.1:0-6488 GCA_036394355.1 Allostellaceae bacterium
GCGCCGAGCACCGGCCGGTCACGCCGCACGATCCCTCGCCGGATTTCCGCGCCTGCAGCCCGCTCGGCAAGATCCCCGGCTTCTGCGACGGCGACTTCCGCCTCGCCGACAGCTCGGCCATCTGCCATTACCTCGAGCGCAAGTATCCGACGCCGGCGTTGTTCCCGGTCGATGTCGAGGCTTTCGGCCGCATGATGTGGTTCGAGGAGTACAACGACACCGTGCTGGTGCCGACCGCCGGCAAGGTCTTCTTCCAGCTCGTGGTGCGGCCCAACCTGCTCAAGGAGCAGCCGGACATGGCCATCGTCGAGCAGGCGGTCATCAAGGAGATCCCGCCGGTGTTCGATTATCTCGAGCGGCAGATCTCGGGTCCGTTCCTGGTCGGCGACAGGATCACCCTCGCCGACATCGCCATCCACTGCGTCTTCGTCAACTTCAAGATCATCGGCCGCCCGCTCGATGCGGAGCGCTGGCCGAAGCTCGGCAAATATGTCGCGAGCCTGCTCGCGCGCCCGACCTTGGCGCAGATCAGAGACCAGAAGGCCGCAGCCTGAGCCATGCGGCGGGGTGCGCGAATGTTGCTGACGATGATGGGAGGGCTGATACTCGCGGCGACCGCTGCGGCGCAGACGCGCACGACCGAGGTGGTTCTCGGCACCGCGACGCCGGGCGGCGGCTTTCCGCTCTATGGCGCCGGTTTGGTCGAGACGGTGCACGAGGCCGATCCCGCGCTGGTGGTGACGCCGCGCAACACCAAAGGCAGCACCGAGAACGTGCCGCTCCTCGAGGAAGGCAAGCTCGACATCGCTTTGGTGCAGGGTGAAGTCGCCTATGAGGCGCTCTCCGGGATCGGCCGCCCGCCCGCCCCGCTCAAGATTATTGCCGCGATGTACTCCACGCCCGGCATGTTCGTGGTGCGCGCCGACAGCCCGTATCGCACCATCGCCGATCTCCGCGGCAAGCTCGTCGCCTTCGGCGCGCGCGGCTCGGGGCTTGTCATCCTCGCGCGCTATGTGCTCGACGGCATCGGGCTCGATCAGGACAAGGATTTTGCCGCCATCTACCTCGACCGCGCCGGCGATGGGCCGGCGATGGTGCTCGACGGGCGGGCGGCGGCGCTGTGGGGCGGCGGCATCGGCTGGCCCGGTTTTGCCGCGGTCGCAAACTCGCCCGCAGGGGCGCGCTTCATCGCGCCCTCGGCCGAGGAGTCCGCGCGCATCCGCGCCAAGCATCCCTTCCTCAAGCCGCTGACGGTCCCCGCCGGCAGCTACCCGGGGCAGGGGGCGGCGATCGAGTCCGTGGGCTCCTGGAGCTTCATCCTGGCGCGCCCGACGCTCGATGACGACGTGGCCTACGCCCTGGCGCGTGCGCTCCATCGCGGCGAGGGCGATTTCGCCAAGCGCCTGGCGCAGGCGCGCGAGACCACGGCGGTGAACACCGTCGCGGCCGCGCCGCGACTCGACCTCATCCATCCCGGCGTGCTGCGCTATCTCCGCGAGATCGGACTCGCGCCTTAGGTGACGGGCATGGCGGAGGCAGCGGCGGGAGCAAAGCGGATTCTCGCCTGGTGTCGCCGCCGCGGCGCCGAGTTCCGCCTCAGCCTGCGCATGACCGCGGCCGGCCTCGTCGCCTACGCGCTCGCCGAGGCATTCGGACTGGCGCAGGGCTACTGGGCGGTCCTCACCGCGATCATTGTCGTCCAGGCAAGCCTCGGCGGCTCGCTCCAAGCGGTGATCGATCGTCTGGTCGGCACGCTGGGCGGCGCAGCCTTCGGCGCCGCCATCGCGCTGCTCGTGCCCCATGCAGGGACGCCGATGACGGCCATCGCCCTCGTCCTGGCGCTCGCGCCCCTGGCGTTGTTCACGGCCATCTATCCCGGCTTCCGCATGGCGCCGGTGACCGCGGTGATCGTCCTCCTGGGCGCAGCGAGCGCGCAAGCGGGACCGCTCGAAGCGGCGGTGGCGCGCGTGATCGAGATCGGGCTCGGCTGCATCGTCGGGCTGGGCGCCTCGCTGCTGGTGTTCCCGGCGCGCGCCCATGGGCTCGTCGCCAAGGCGGCCGGCGGCGGTCTCGACCTTCTCGCGGACCTCTTGGCCGCGGTCGTTGCCGCGTCGACGGGAAGCGGCGAGCGATCGGCCATCCAGCCCCTCAGCGACCGGTTGCGCGACGCCCTGACGCGGCTCGAGGCGGTCGGCAAGGAGGCCGAGCGCGAGCGCCGGAGCCGGCTCAGCGACGAGCCCGATCCCGAGCCCCTGATGCGCACGTTGCGCCGCTTGCGCAGCGACCTCGTCATCATCGCCCGCGCCGCCGCCGAGCCGCTCCCGGGGCCGGCGCGGACGGCCCTCGGCGCGCCGCTGGCGCGTGTCGCCGAGAGCATGGGCGAGTTCTTCCGCCGCACCGGCGCGGCGCTCATCGCCCGGAGCGAGCTGCCGACGCTCGATGCCATGCTTGCGGCGCTCGACAATTATGCCGCGGCACTGGCCGAGCTGCGCCGCGCCGGGATCACACGAGACTTGCCGGGCGAAGAGGCGGGGCGCATCTTCGCGCTGGGCTTCGCGCTCGAGCAGCTGCGTGGCGATCTCGTCGATCTCCTCAACCGGGCGGGCGAGTTCGTCGGCGCCGCGCGCGAGCCTTCCGAGCGAAGCGACCAGCCACAAGGATGAGAGCCCTGCCATGTTCGCCCCGCCGCCGGTGATCGAGACCACGGTCTTCGCGCGCGTGCCGGACTCGCTGTCGCGCGCCAACCGCAAGTCGCATTGGGTCGACGTGCTGCAGAACGGCGCGCCGACGCCGTCCTTCCTCGAAGGCCCGTCCTTCGACCGCGACGGCAATCTCTGGGTCACCGACATTCCGTGGGGGCGGCTCTTCAAGATCACGCTCGACGGCACGCTGTCAGTCGCCTTCGAATATGACGGCGAGCCCAACGGCCTCAAATTCCACAAGGACGGGCGCGCCTTCATCACCGACCACAAGCACGGCATCATGGTGTTCGACCCGAAAACGGCGAAGATCGCGCCATATCTCGAGCGCGGCCGCTTCGAGCGCTTCAAGGGCGTCAACGATCTCGTCTTCGCGTCGAGCGGCGATCTCTATTTCACCGACCAGGGCATGACCGGGCTGCAGGATCCCTCGGGCCGCGTCTTCCGCCTGCGCGGCAGCGGGCAGCTCGACTGCCTGCTCGACAACGTGCCGAGCCCCAACGGCCTGGCGTTCAACAAGGCGGAGACGATCCTTTATCTCTGCGTCACCCGCAACAACGCCATCTGGCGCGTGCCGCTCCTCGCCGACGGCACCGTCGGCAGGGTCGGCATCTTCATCCAGATGTCCGGCGGCACGGGGCCCGACGGCATGGCGATGGACGAGGACGACAACCTCGCCGTCTGTCATGTGGGATTCGGCACGGTGTGGCTGTTCAGCCGGCTGGGCGAGCCGCTTTATCGCATCAAATCCGCCGCCGGCCTCGCCACCACCAATTGCGCCTATGGCGGGCGCGACCGAAAGTCGCTGTTCATCACGGAATCGGCGACCGGCAGCGTGCTGCGCGCCGAATTGCCGATCGCGGGCCGCGCCATGTACTCGCATCAGTAGCAGCGTGGCGGCGCCACCGGCAATCGCTTCGCGGCTTTTTCGATCGGCCCCAGCATCGGCTACAATTTCGGCCCGCTCAGCATGAGCGTCCGCTACACCCGCGACGTCTACGCCAAGAACGGGCCGCAGGGCGATCTCTTCTGGTTCCGCTTCGCGCTGCCGCTGTGAACACGCGGCGTTGGCGCGCAGCTTCGGCCGATTCTCGATGACGCCCCCTGGCGCGCCACCCGATGATTCGCAATATTGAGCGCAGGAGCAGGCGAGGACAGAGGCATGGCCAAGAAGCCCGACTGGGAAATTCCGCTGCTGGCGCAGCCGAAACCCGAGGAGTTCGATTTCGATCTCGACCGTGCGCTGCAGTCGGTGGTTGGGCTGCACGCCAATATCCCCGAGGACGCCTATACCGCCTCGATCCTCGGCACCGAACGCGCCGGCAGCGGCGTGCTCATCCGCGACAACGGCCTCGTGCTCACCATCGGCTACCTCATCACCGAGGCGGAGAGCGTCTGGCTCAGCACCGCCGACGGCCGCGCCGTGCCGGGACACGCGCTCGCCTATGACCAGGAGACCGGCTTCGGCCTCGTGCAGGCGCTCGGCCGGCTCGGCGTGCCCGCGATCGAGCTCGGCCGCTCGAGCGCGGTGAAGGCCGGCGATCGCGTGATCCTCGCCGCCGGCGGACGCCGCCAATCGGTGCGCGCCGGTGTCATCGGCACGCAGGAATTCGCAGGCTATTGGGAATACCTGCTGGAGGCGGCGATCTTCACTGCGCCGGCGCATCCCTTCTGGGGCGGCGCCGGGCTCATCGGCCGCAACGGCACGCTGCTCGGCATCGGTTCCCTCAATGTGCAGCAGGTGGTCGAGCGCGATAGCCCGCGCGATATCAACATGGTCGTGCCCATCGACATCCTGAAGCCGATCCTCGACCAGCTGCTCGCCACCGGCAAGCGCAACAGGCCGGCGCGGCCGTGGCTCGGCCTCTACTCCGCCGAGAGCGACAAGAAGACCGTCGTCGCCGGCCTCGCCGAGCGCGGTCCGGCCGCGGCGGCCGGCATGCGCATTGGCGACATAATCTGGGCGGTGCGCGACGAGAGCGTGGCGAGCCTCGCCGACTTCTACCGCAAGGTCTGGGCCAGCGGCGACGCTGGCGCGGAAATCCCGATCGAGCTGCTGCGCGACGGCCGCACCGTCTGGGTCCGCCTCAAATCCATCGACCGCAACACCCTGCTCAAGGCGCCGCGCCTGCAGTAGGCATCAGCGTTTGCGCCCGCTTTCGCCGAGCTGCGCCGCGACGAGAGCGTCAGCGGCGTCAGCGACGGATTTCGCCGGGCCGCCGGCGCCGAAGGTTTGCGCGGTGGTGTAGGCGCCCTCGAAGAGCAGCAGGAGCTGGTCGGCGAGGACCGCGGGGCGGCGAGCGCCGGCCGCGGCGGCGAGCGCGCGCAGGCGGCGGCGCAGCTCGCGCTTGTTGGCCTCGGCGATCTTGCGCGCGGGATGATCGGCTTCGGGAAACTCGGTGGCGGCGTTGGTGAAAGGGCAGCCGCGCCAGTTGGGGCGCGTCGTGCGTTCGGCCAGTGACTGGAACAGCGCCTTGAGCTGGCGGCGCGGCGCGCCCGGATGCCGCGCCACGGTGCTGTCCCACCAACGCCAGTAGCGCTCGTCGCGCTCCTCCAGATAGGCCGCCGCGAGCTCGTCCTTCGAGGCGAAGCTGCGATAAAGGCTCATCTTGGCGACATTGGCTTCGGCGACGATCTCGTCGACGCCGACCGAGCGGATGCCCTGGCGGTAGAAGAGGTCGCCCGCGACCGCCAGCAGCCGCTCGCGCGGCGCCGGTTTCGGCATTGTCGCTGCGGCCGTCTTCTCTCGTCGCATATCTGGCTTTGCCGACCGGTTTGACACCATGCGGGTCGCATGATACAGACCGGTCCGTATCATGTAAAGAGACTGGTCTGTCTCACGCGACGGGCCGATGCTAGAGGTGGACCGATGAGGACGACCATCGCCCGCGCGCTTCCCGTGCACTACGCCTGGATCGTCGCCGCCGTCATCTTCGTGACGCTGCTGACGGGCGTCGGCATCCGCGCCACGCCGAGCGTGCTCATCGTCCCGCTCGAGGAAGCGTTCGGCTGGAGCCGCACCACCATCTCCTTCGCCATCTCCATCAACATCGTGCTGTTCGGGCTGATGGGCCCGTTTGCCGCGGCGCTGATGCAGCAGATCGGCATCCGCCGCACAATCCTCCTCGCCCTGGCACTGCTCACCGCCAGCGTCGCCGCCAGCACGCTGATGACCGAGCCATGGCAGCTCATCTTGAGCTGGGGCATCGCCGTCGGGCTCGGCACCGGCGTCACCACACTGGTGCTGGGCGCCACCATCGTCAACCGCTGGTTCGCCAAGAATCAGGGGCTGGTGATGGGCTTCATCACCGCCAGCACGGCGACGGGGCAGCTCGTATTCCTGCCGCTGCTCGCCGCGGTCATCGCCGCGGAAGGCTGGCGTTCGGCGGCGTGGATCACCGCGGCCGCAGCCGCGGTGATGATTCCCGTGGTCGCCCTTCTCCTGCCGGAAAATCCGGCCGATATCGGCCTGAGACCCTATGGCGCGACCGCTGACGTGCCGCCGCCGCCACCGCGCGCCAACCCGATCGTCGTCGCTTTCGCAGCGCTCGGCCGCGCCTCCAAGTCGGGCGGCTTCTGGCTGCTCTTCGCCAGCTTCTTCGTCTGCGGCGCCAGCACCAACGGCCTGATCGGCACGCATCTCATCTCCTATTGCATCGACCACGGCATCCCCGAGGTGCAGGGCGCGGGCCTGCTCGCGGCGATGGGCATCTTCGATCTCTTCGGCACGACTGCGTCCGGCTGGCTCTCCGACCGTTACGACAGCCGCTGGCTGTTGTTCTGGTACTA
>DASWFH010000322.1:0-2744 GCA_036394355.1 Allostellaceae bacterium
GTCGGCGTGCTCGCGCGCCACAGCGAGGCGCTCGTGCGTGCGTTCAAGAAAGGCTCATAAGGCAATGTATTTGCCTAAAGACTTCAAGGAAGACCGCGTGCCGGTGCTGCACGAGGCGATCCGCCGGGCGCGGCTCGGCACGCTCGTCACCATGGGTGCGGACGGCATCGAGGCGAGCCATGTGCCGATGCTCGTCGAGCCCGAGCCGTCGCCCTTCGGCACGCTCCATGGCCATATCGCCCGCGCCAATCCGCAATGGCGCCGTGCCACGCGTGAGGTTCAGGCGCTCGCCATCTTTCTCGGGCCCGACGCCTATATCACGCCGGCCTGGTACGAGACCAAGCGGCAGAGCGGCAAGGTGGTGCCGACCTGGAACTACGTCGCCATCCATGCCTACGGACCGCTCACCTTCTACGAGGATAGGGATCGGCTGCTGGCGCTGGTGACGCGACTGACGGAGACCCATGAGGCGGCGCGCGATCAGCCCTGGGCGGTCAGCGACGCGCCCAAGGATTTCATTGCCGGCATGCTCAAGGCCATCGTCGGCTTCGAGTTGCCGATCGCGCGGCTCGAGGGCAAGTGGAAGATGAGCCAGAACCGTCCCGCCGCCGACCGCGCCGGCGTCGTCGCGGGCTTGACGCGAGAGGGCGGCCCGGAGGAGGGCGCCGTAGCGGAGATCGTTGCGGCGCGGTCAGAGACCAGCCGAGGCTAGATTGACGTCATGCCCGGCCGACGCCACCGCGGGCGTCAATCCCGCCATTTGATCGAGCAGCCGATGCTCGGGTATTGCTCGGCGGGGCCCTTGCCGGTGCCGGCGATCGCCACCATGGCGTCGTAGAGCTCGCGCGGCGAGCCCGGCAGGCGCTGGCGGTTGCGCACGGGATAGAGGCGACCACGATATTGCAGCTCAAGCGCGCTGTTGAAACCGAAGAAATCGGGCGTGCAGGCCGCGTCATAAGCGCGCGCGACCGCTTGCGGCCGGTCGATGAGATAGGGGAAGGGGAAGCGCTTCGCCTGCGCCAGGCGCTTCATGTTGTCGAAGGAATCGTCGGGATAAGTCTCGGTGTCGTTGGGCATGATCGCCACCGTGGCGATGCCGAACGGCTGCAGCTCGCGCGCGTCCTTGATGATGTCGTCGAGCACGGCCTGCACATAGGGGCAATGGTTGCAGATGAACATGACCAGCGTGCCCTTGGGTCCGCGCAGATCGGCCAGACGATGGCGGCGGTCATCAGTGCCTTCGAGGTCGAAGTCGGGCGCTTTCGCACCGAGCGCTGTCTGCGAGCTTTCCGCCGCCATGATCACCATCCTTGGCCCTGTTGCCTCAGCGGACGACCCCGTGTCAAGAACATAGTCGAGCCGCGGAGCTGATCAAGCAAAGCTAGGGGATGACGCGGCGCGGCTTTGCAAGCGGGGAGGCGAGCGCCGCGCCGCGGCAACCGAGGCGACGACGATTGCTCTCAGCCGAGCGATCCGGTGCGGTCGGAGAACAGGCGCTCGCCGGCGCTGCGGCGCAGCCAGGCGCCGCACAGGCGGCCGCCGACGCTCACTGGCAACAGGCGGCGCCGGCCGATCGCCTCGGCGATTGCCGGCTGATCCGGGAACTGGTCGAGCAGGCGATGCAGCGTCGCCTCGTTGATGGCGGCGCCATCATTGGCGATGAGCCGCTGGATCACCGTGCGCTCGCCGAACTTTGCGAGCGCGTCGGCGATGCGTCCGGAGATGAGGCGCCGTCCGGCGATGGCGAAGCGATTTGCGGTCGAGCCGTTCAGCACCATCGGCAACAGATCGTCCTCGCTGAGCAGCCGCGAATGCTCGAGCACCGGCGCGGCCACGGCGGCGATGTCGTGGGCGAGCGCGAGCAGCACGTCGCGCGGCAGGTCTGAGGCCGTCTTCACGCTCTCGGCGAGCACGCGGCGCACCAGCGGCTCGGCGTCATAGAGTGCGATGCGGAAGGCATCGGTGACCGCGTGCCACTCCACCTCCTCCAGCGCGCCCTCGGCAAAGCGCGTGCCGATACGCTCGAGCGATTTGGCGCGTGCGGTCCACGATGCCTGCTCGATCAGATCGGCAATGATCTCGCGTGTCCACGTTGCCATGGGAAAAACCTGCTTGCTCGCCGCCGCCTGCTACACGTATAGGAGGCGATCCTGCTCGACTCAGGGTTAAACGATGCTTAAGCCATGAAGACCGGGCGAGCAATCCTTAGAAGAAGAAGGTTTCTAAATCCTTTCTGCCCATACCCGCGCTAAACTTGCCCAAGAAGTCAGCAGTTCACTTTGTTAGATCATGGCTAACAACCGCCCGTCTTCTCAGGGTTGGCGGCCCGATTGTGGCAAATAGCGGGCAAAATCGGCTTGCCGCCTTAATCCCGTCTCGGCACCGCGGCGACTCGGGACGATTCCTAGTCTTCGGCGCGCTCGATCGCCTCAGCGGCGGCAAGCCAGCGCGCCTCGGCTTCGGCCAGCGCCTGCGCCGCCCCGGCCCGCTCGCGTAACAGTTCCTGCAGTGCCGCGCCGCCCTCCGCGTAAGTGCCGGAATCGGCGAGGCGGCGGTCGAGCGCGGCCTTGCGCTCGGTGACCGCAGCCAGCTCGGCCTCGGCCCTGCGCAGCGCCTGGCGCAGCGGCCCCAGCGCTTGGCGCCGCTGTGCCGCAGCGCGGCGCGCCTCGCGCTTGGCATGCGTGGCGTCGCCATTCTGCCGCACCGCCTCCGCCGGCCGCGTCTCGAGGAGATAGCGGCGGTAA
>DASWFH010000323.1:0-10062 GCA_036394355.1 Allostellaceae bacterium
CTCGGCCAGCGGTGCGCCGCCCCGCCAATGCAGCAAATAGAGGTCGAGCCGGTCGGTGCCGAGCCGCTTCAGGCTGCGCTCGCAGGCGGCGACGGCGCCCGGGCGCGTCGCGTTGTGCGGGTAAACCTTGCTGACCAGGAAGACGCCGTCGCGGCGGCCGGCAATGGCCTTGCCGACGACCTCCTCGGCGCCGCCTTCGCCATACATCTCGGCGGTGTCGATCAGGGTCATGCCGAGGTCGAGGCCGAGCCGCAGCGCCGCCACCATGTCGGGGCCGCTGGTCCGCGCTTCGCCCATGCCCCAGGTGCCGAGTCCGAGGACGGGCACCTCGTCGCCGCCCGGCAGGCGCAGGTATCGCATGAAAATCCTCGCACAAAGGGCTGCCGCCAGTGATCTGGCGCGACACTGCCCGCGCGGCAAGGCATCGTCAGCGGCGGCGCCAAGGAAAACGCCCGCTGCCGGCGCGGCAGAGGGCGTGATCCCCAGTGTTCGGGCGTGCGCCTCAGCCCTCGCTGCGGGGCCGGTCTTCCGCTTGCGCGGCGGAGACTTCCGCCGCCGCCTCGCGGGCCGCGGCCTCCTGCGCCAGGCGGACGGGGTCGACGCCCTTCGCCTGCATTTCCGCCTCCTCGGCCGACTGCGCCACGTTGACGGTGACGCTCACCGCAACCTCCGGGTGGAGGACGACGCGCTGCTTGTGAAGGCCGAGCGTCTTGATCGCCTTGTCGAGCACGACTTGCGCGCGCGCCACGGTGAAGCCCGCCTGGGTCACGGCCTCGGCGATATCGCGGGCGGTGACCGAGCCGTAGAGCTGGCCGCTCTCGCCGGCCTGGCGGATGACGACGACGGAAACGCCCTCGATCTTCTTCGCGACCTGCTCGGCCTCGCCGCGGCGCGACAGGTTCTGCGCCTCGAGCTGGTGGCGCTGCTTCTCGAAATAGGCCAGGTTGTCCTTGGTGGCGCGCAGCGCCTTCTTCTGCGGCAGCAGGTAGTTGCGGGCATAGCCCGGCCGCACTTTGACGACCTGGCCCATCTGGCCCAGCTTCTCGACCCGCTCGAGCAGTATGACGTCGACCATGATGGCCTTCCTATTGCACGCTGTAGGGCAGGAGGCCGAGATAGCGCGCGCGCTTGATCGCCTGCGCCAGCTCGCGCTGCTTCTTGGTCGACACCGCGGTGATGCGGCTCGGCACGATCTTGCCGCGCTCGGAGACGAAGCGCTGCAACAGCTTCACGTCCTTGTAGTCGATCTTGGGCGCGTGCGGCCCCGAGAAGGGGCACGATTTGCGCCGCCGGAAGAAGGGCCGCCGCGTCGCGGGCCGCCCGCCGCCGCCGCCATGACGATCGCCGTCGCTCATTCCTCGACTCCCTCGGCGATCGGCGCCGGCGCCGGCTCGCGATCACGGTCGCGGTCGCCGAAGCTGCGGCGGGGGCCGCGCTCGCGATCGCGGTCCCGCTCGCGCTCCTCGCCGCGGCCGCGGTTCTGCATCACCGCAGAGGGGCCTTCCTCGAGCGCATCGACGCGCACGGTGATGTAGCGCAGCACATCCTCGTTGATGCGCATGTTGCGCTCGAGCTCGTTCACCGCCGGCGGCGGCGCATCGAGGTTGAAGAGGATGTAGTGCCCCTTGCGGTTCTTCTTGATGCGATAAGCGAGGTTGCGCAGACCCCAATATTCGCGCTTGGTGACCTGGCCGCCCTGCGCGGCGACGATACCGGTGAAGGTGTCGGCCAGCGCCTCGACCTGCGCCGCCGAGATATCCTGGCGCGCAATGAAGACGTTCTCGTAAAACGGCATGAAGACTAGGCTCCCTATGGCTGTTCGCGGCCCGACGCTGGTCGGGAACTCCGACGGTCAGCCGCCCGGGCCTAGCCGGCATCGGCCGGCAAGGAGGCGGCGGAATATACACCAAGTCCGCTGCGGCGCAAGCCCCGGGCGCTGGGGCGCGTTAATACTTGCGATAGACTTCCGTCACACCATGGCGCGCGGCGCCTGCCTGCCCCAGGCGGTCGGCAGGGCCAAGAAAGGGGCCGATGACGGTGCTGATGATCACCAGCCTCTATTCGCTGCCGGCAGGGCCCGCACTACCTCTGCGAGTTGGTCGCGTGGCTCGGCATCCTGCAGGCGTCGTGGCAATTCGGCCTGCTGCTGCTGTTCCTCTTCATGGTGGGATATCTGAGCACGCGCGGCATCAAGACGCTGCGCTGGTATCGCGAGCGGTTCCCGACCTTGCCGCCGCACATCAAGGTGCTCGTGCCATTCGTGCTTTGATCGCCGCGCGACTGCGGCGCCGCGGCGCTGGACAGCATGCTGGGGCGATGCTATCCCGGCACGCGCACGGTGGTTGGGGAGGGTTCATGCGCATCGCGCTCAGCCTCGTTTTCGCGCTGCTGTTGGCAGCCTGCACGACGACCGCGCCGCCGGAGCGGCTGGTGTTCGGCGTATCCGGCACCCGGGCGGTGGACGCCGCCAGCGCCGAGAGCGATGCCGAGATGCGCCGCTTCCTCGATTGGAAGGTGAGCCAGATCTGCACGCTGGGCTACGACACGGTCAAGGTCGAGACCCTGGCGGCCGAGCAGGATATGCAGATCGTCGACGAGGAGCTGCGCTGCAAGCCCTACTGGCATGTGAGCCTGTTCTGATTCGATGGCGATGCGCGGCGGGGGAGTGGGATGATTCGGGCATTCGTGTTCCCCGGGCAAGGCTCGCAGGCGGTCGGCATGGGACGCGACCTTGCCGGCGCGTTCGCGACCGCGCGCGACACCTTCCAGGAAGTCGACGAGGCGCTGCGGCAGAGGCTCTCGCGCCTCATGTTCGAAGGCCCGGAAGGCGACCTCACGCTGACCGAGAACGCGCAGCCGGCGCTGATGGCGTTGAGCCTCGCGGTGATGCGGGTGCTCGAGCGCGACGGCGGGCTCGACCTGAAGCGCCATGTCGCCTTCGTCGCCGGTCATTCGCTGGGTGAGTATTCGGCGCTCGCCGCGGCGCGCTCCTTCTCGCTCGCCGACGCGGCGCGGCTCTTGAAGCGGCGCGGCCTCGCCATGCAGCGCGCGGTGCCGGTCGGCGCCGGCGCCATGGCGGCGCTGATCGGGCTCGACGTCGAGGCTGCGCAAGCCGTGGCGGGCGAGGCCGCCGCGGGCGAGGTCTGCTCGGTCGCCAACGACAATGGCGGCGGGCAGGTGGTGGTGAGCGGCAACAAGGCCGCCGTGGAGCGCGCCATTGCCGGCGCCGCCGCCCGCGGCGCCAAGCGCTCGATCATGCTGCCGGTGAGCGCGCCCTTCCATTGCGCGCTGATGGCGCCGGCGGCGCGCGAGATGGCGGAGGCGCTGGCCGGCGTCGTGCTGCGCCAGCCCTATGTGCCGCTCGTCGCCAACGTCACCGCCGCCGCCGTCACCGCGCCCGACGAGATCAAGCGCCTGCTCGTCGAGCAGGTCACCGGGCTCGTGCGCTGGCGCGAGAGCGTGCTCTACATGACGGCGCAGAATGTCGACCAGCTGGTCGAGCTCGGCGCCGGACGGGTGCTGAGCGGGCTTGCCAAGCGCATCGACCGCGAGCTCGCCACGGCGTCGCTCGGCGCGCCGGCCGAGATCGAAACCTTTCTCAAGACGCTTTGAGGAAACCGCATATGTTCGATCTCGGCGGCAAGAGCGCGCTGGTTACCGGCGCCTCGGGCGGAATCGGCGCCGCGATCGCGCGCGCGCTGCACGGCGCCGGCGCCAAGGTGGTTGTGGCGGGAACGCGCCGCCCGGCGCTCGAGGCGCTGGCCGGCGCGCTCGGCGAGCGCGCCTTCATCGCCACCGCCGACCTCGCCGATCCGGCCGCCGCCGACACGCTCGTCAAGGCGGTGGAGGAGGCGGCGGGTCAGCTCGACATCCTCGTCAACAATGCCGGCCTTACCCGCGACCAGTTGGCGCTGCGCATGAAGGACGAGGATTGGCAGACGGTGATCGACGTCGACCTCACCGCCGGCTTCCGCCTGGCGCGCGCGGCGATGCGCGGCATGATGAAGCGGCGCTGGGGTCGCATCATCGGCATCGCTTCGGTGGTCGGCGTCACCGGCAACCCCGGCCAGGCCAATTATGCCGCGGCCAAGGCGGGCATGATCGGCATGTCGAAAGCACTCGCCGCCGAGCTCGCCTCGCGCGGCATCACCGTCAATTGCGTGGCGCCCGGCTTCATCGCCACCGCCATGACCGAAGCGCTCAGCCAAGAGCAGCGCGAGCGCATCGCCACGTCGGTGCCGATGGGGCGCATGGGTACGCCCGAGGAGGTCGCCGCCGGCGTCCTCTTCCTGGCGAGCGACGAGGCGCGCTACGTCACCGGCCACACCTTGCACGTCAATGGCGGCATGGCCATGATCTAGACCGCGCGAGCGGCGCTACTGGCAAACCGCCATGATCTGTGTTATGTGACCGGCGCCTTCGGCCGTCCGGGACTTGGCAGTGATTGGCCCGAACTTCTTCGGCCGGAGCGCCGAAGGTCCATTCCTCAAGCGCATTTATCCGTCGAGGTATCAACCGATGAGCGATGTCGCCGACCGAGTAAAAAAGATCGTGGTGGAGCATCTTGGCGTCGACGAGTCCAAGGTGACCGAAAACGCAAGCTTCATCGACGATCTCGGGGCCGATAGCCTCGACACCGTCGAGCTCGTGATGGCGTTTGAGGAAGAGTTCGGGTGCGAGATTCCCGACGACGCTGCCGAGAAGATCGTCACCGTCAAGGACGCCGTGACCTTCATCGAAGGGCACAAGTGAGGCGGCTGCCGATGGTATCGGCAAGGGAAGCGCTCTGTCCCAACGGACTACGCGGCAAATCGGCATGAAACGAGTCGTCGTCACCGGCATCGGTCTCGTCACACCGCTCGGCGTCGGCACCGAGAACATCTGGAAGCGGCTGACCGCGGGCGAGTCGGGTATCCGCGCCATTCAGAGCTTCGACGTCTCCGACCTGCCGGCCAAGATCGCCGGGCAGGTGCCGCGCGGCGAGACCGCGTCCGGCCTCTTCAACGCCGATGACTGGGTTCCGCCCAAGGATCAGCGCAAGATGGACGAGTTCATCGTCTATGCGATGGCGGCGGCCGATCAGGCGGTGACGGATGCCGGGTGGAAGCCGGACGATGCCGAGGACCGCGAGCGCACCGGGGTGATGATCGGCTCCGGTATCGGCGGGCTGCCCGGCATCACCGAGGGGGCGATCACGCTGCACGAGCGCGGGCCGCGCCGGCTGTCGCCCTTCTTCATTCCCTCGAACCTGATCAATCTCGCCTCGGGCCACGTCTCGATCCGCTATGGCTACCGCGGCCCCAACCATGCCGTCGTCACGGCCTGCTCGACCGGCGCGCACGCCATCGGCGACGCGGCGCGCCTCATCATGTGGGACGATGCCGATGTCATGGTGTGCGGCGGCGCCGAGGCCGCTGTCTGCCGCCTGGGCATTGCCGGCTTCGCCGCGGCGCGGGCGCTCTCCACCGCCTTCAACGACGAGCCGAGCAGGGCGTCGCGGCCGTGGGACCGGAAGCGCGACGGCTTCGTCATGGGCGAAGGCGCCGGCATCGTCGTGCTTGAGGAACTCGAGCACGCCAAGAAGCGCGGCGCCAAGATCTACGCCGAGGTGGTGGGCTACGGCATGTCCGGCGACGCGCATCACATCACCGCGCCGGCCGAGGACGGCAACGGCGCCTTTCGCGCCATGCGCAACGCGCTGAAGCGGGCCGAGCTCAGCCCCGACCGCATCGACTATATCAACGCGCACGGGACCTCGACGCCGCTCGGCGACGAGATCGAGCTGGGAGCGGTGAAGCGGCTGTTCGGCGATCACGCGTACAAGGTCTCGATGTCCTCGACCAAATCGGCGATCGGCCATCTGCTCGGCGCCGCCGGCAGCGTCGAGGCCATCTTCAGCATCCTTGCCATGCGCGACAGCGTGGTGCCGCCGACGCTCAATCTCGAGGACCCGTCGGAAGGCTGCGATATCGACCTCGTTCCGCTCCGGGCGAAGGAGCGGCCGGTGCACTACGCGCTGTCCAACTCCTTCGGCTTCGGCGGCACCAACGCCTCGCTGATCTTCGGCCGGGCCCCCTGAATGAAACCGACCGCGCGCCGGCTTTGGCGCGGGGCGGCGCTGCTCGCTGCGGCTGCGGCGCTGGCCGTCTGCGCCTGGGGCTGGTACGCCTACACGGCGTCGGGCCCGCTCGGCGAGGCCAAGACCGTGGTCGTGCCGCACGGCACCACCTTGCGCGCCATGGCGCGCGAGCTCGCCGCCAGCGGCGTCATCGCCCATCCCTGGGTCTTCATGGCCGGGGTCGAGCTCGAGGGCAGGGCGGGCACGCTCAAGGCGGGCGAGTACGAGTTTGCCGCCGCGATGAGCGCGCGCGCCGTCGCCGAATTGCTGGCGAGCGGCCGCGTGCTGCAGCACCGCTTCACCGTGCCTGAAGGGCACATGACCGCCGAGATCGTGGCGCAACTGCGCGAGCTGCCCAGTCTCGACGGCAGCATCGATCAGGTGCCGCCCGAAGGGCATCTGCTGCCCGACACCTATTTCTACCTGCTCGGCGACAAGCGTCAGGAGCTGCTGACGCGCATGCGCCGCGCCATGGACAAGGCGCTCGCCGCCGCCTGGGCGGAGCGCAGCTCCGACCTGGCGCTCGCCACGCCCGAGGAGGCGCTGACGCTCGCCTCGATCGTCGAGAAGGAGACCGGCCGCGAGGACGAGCGGCCGCGCGTTGCCGCGGTCTTCCTCAATCGCCTCAAGATCGGCATGCGGCTCCAGGCCGATCCCACCGTCGCCTATGCCGTCACGGCCGGCGGCACCAAGCCGGTCGACCGGCCGCTCGGCCATGATGATCTGGCGATCGAATCGCCTTACAACACTTACGTGAACAAGGGCCTGCCGCCGACGCCGATCGCCAATCCCGGCCTCGCCGCGCTCCATGCGGTGCTGCACCCGACGGCGAGCGACGACCTCTATTTCGTCGCCGACGGCACTGGCGGCCACAGCTTCGCGCACACGCTCGACGACCACAATCACAACGTCGAGCATTTGCGCCGGCAGCGCGGCATCGGCGAAGAGCAGTAACGCCGTCCACCCCGCCCTATGCTATAAACCGGCGTCGTTCCGGGGTTCGGGAGGGTGACTGCGCGTGACCGTGTCCAGCATGACCGGCTTTGCCCGTGCCGATGGGCACGAGGACGGTGCTTCCTGGGTCTGGGAGCTCAAGAGCGTCAACAGCAAATCGCTCGACCTGCGCTTCCGCCTGCCGCCGGGGCTGGAGTCGCTAGAGCTGCCGCTGCGCACGAGCCTGGCGCAGCGGCTGAAGCGCGGCGCTCTGTCGGTGACGCTGACCGTGACGCGAGGCGCCACCGCCGCCGGCGTGCGCATCAACCGCGAGGCGCTGGCGCAAGTGGTCGCGGCGAGCCAAGAGCTGGTCGCCGAGGGGCGCGCGGCATTGCCGCGGGCTGACGGGCTGCTGGCGCTGCGCGGCGTGCTCGAGAGCGGCGACGAGGCCGAGGACGAGGCGCAGCGCGAGCGCCGCCAGGCGGCGCTGCTGGCAAGCTGGGACAGGGCGCTGGACGGGCTCGTGGCGATGCGCCGGGGCGAGGGCGCTCGGCTGATCCCGGCCCTGGAGGCGCGGCTCGCCGAGATCGCCCGCCTCGTGGCCGCCGCCGAGGACAGCGCCGCGGTGCAGCCCGAGGCGCTCAAGGTGCGGCTCGGCGAGCTGGTGGCGGCGCTGCTCGACGCCTCGCCGGCGCTGCCGCCGGAGCGGCTGGCGCAGGAGGCGGCGCTGCTCGTCGCTAAGGCCGACATCCGCGAGGAGATCGACCGCCTCGCCGCGCATGTCGTCGCGGCGCAGGAGCTGTTGGCCGAGGGCGGCGCGATCGGCCGCCGCTTCGATTTCCTGTGCCAGGAGTTCAACCGCGAGGCCAACACGCTGTGCTCCAAATCCGCCGACGTGGCGCTGACGCGGGTCGGGCTCGACCTCAAGGCGGTGATCGAGCAGTTGCGCGAGCAGGTGCAGAACCTTGAATAGGCGATCGCCATGAGTGCCGGCGAGATCAGCCGGCGCGGCATCCTGCTGGTGCTGTCCTCGCCCTCGGGCGCGGGCAAGACGACCATCACGCGCGAGCTGGTCGCGCGCGAGCCGCAGCTGCAGATCTCGGTGTCCGTGACGACGCGGCCGCCGCGCAAGGGCGAGGTCGACGGCAAGCACTACCACTTCATCACGCGCGAGCGCTTCGACGCGATGGTGCATCACGGCGAATTGCTGGAGCATGCGAACGTCTTCGGCCATTTCTACGGCACGCCGCGCACGCCGGTCGAGGCGGCGCGGAGCGCCGGGCGCGACATCGTCAGCGACATCGACTGGCAGGGAACGCAGCAGCTCGCGCAGACCGTGCGCGACGATCTCGTCGCCATCTTCGTCCTGCCGCCGAGCCTGGCGGCGCTTGAGGAGCGGCTCAAGACGCGGGCGCAGGACAGCGACGACATCGTGCGCGCCCGCATGGCGAAATCCGCCGACGAGATGAGCCACTGGCCTGAATACGACTACGTCTTCGTCAACCGCGACATCGCCGAGAGCGTGCGCCAGGTGCAGTCGATCCTGGCGGCGGAGCGCGTCCGCCGCGGGCGCCTGCGCGGCCTGGCCGAGTTCGTCAACCACCTGCGCACCGGGAGGCAAGCATGACCGCGTTGCCGGATCTCGACCGTTACGATGGGCTTGGGCTCGCGGCGCTGCTGCGCCAGCGCGAGGTCACCGCCGTCGAGTTGCTGGAGGCGGCGATCGCGCGCGTCGAGCGGCGCAATCCCGCGATCAACGCCGTCATCCACCGCATGGACGAGCAAGCCCGCGCGGCGATCGCCGCCGGCCTGCCGGCGGGCCCCTTCAGCGGCGTGCCCTATCTGCTCAAGGATCTGGGCGCTCTCCACGCGGGCACGCCGACCACGGCGGGCTCCCAGTTCTTCCGCGACGTCGTCGCCGATCATGACAGCGAGATGGTCCTGCGCCTGAAGCGCGCCGGCCTCGTCATCTTCGGCAAGACCAACACCTCGGAATTCGGCCTCTCCACCTCGGTCGAGCCGCGCCTCTTCGGCCCGACGCGCAACCCGTGGAACACCGCCTACAGCGCCGGCGGTTCGAGCGGCGGCGCCGCGGCGGCGGTCGCCGCGGGCATGCTGCCGATGGCGCATGCCACGGATGGCGGCGGCTCGATCCGCATCCCCGCGTCGTGCTGCGGCCTCTTCGGCCTCAAGCCGACGCGCGCGCGCACGCCCGCGGGGCCTGATCTCGGCGAGAGCTGGAACGGCGCCGGCATCGGCCATGCCGTGACGCGCTCGGTGCGCGACAGCGCGGCGCTGCTCGACGCGACCGCGGGACCGGATGTCGGCGATCCCTATTGGGCGCCGCCGCCGCGCGGCTCTTTCCTGGCGGAAGTCGGCGCCGATCCGGGCAAGCTCGGGATCGCCGTCACGACCACGGCGTGGAACGGCTCGCCGGTCGATCCCGAATGCGCGACCGCCGCGACCGATGCGGCGCGGCTGTGCGAGACGCTCGGCCATGACGTGGCGGAGGCGTCGCCGGCGATCGACGAGGAGGCGCGCAACGCGGCGATGCGCGTGATCATCTGCGCGCATACGCGGGCGACGCTGGAGCTGCGCGGCCAGGCGCTCGGCCGCGAGCCGCGCCCGGAGGACGTGGAGACCTCGACCTGGGCGGCAGCCGAATACGGGCGCCAGGCCACGGCGAGCGACTACGCGAAAGCGATCCGCGTTCTGCATCAAGTGGGCCGCGTCGTCGGCCGCTTCTTCAGCCGATACGACGTGCTTATCACGCCGACGATGTGCCGGCCGCCGCACAAGCTCGGCGTGCTCGCGCAGTCCGGCAACGACCCGCACGCCTATCTCGAGGCGATCCTCGGCACCATCGCCTTCACCTCGCCCTTCAACACCACCGGCAGCCCGGCGATGTCGGTGCCGCTCCACTGGTCGCGCGACGGCTTGCCCGTGGGCGTCCAGTTCGCCGCCGGCTTCGGCGAGGAGGCGACCCTCTTCCGCCTGGCAGCGCAGCTCGA
>DASWFH010000324.1:0-14883 GCA_036394355.1 Allostellaceae bacterium
CCCTGAGCCTCGCGGCGAGTCTTGCCGTGAACCGACGTCATTCCGAAGGCCGCGCGCCGATCGCCGCGGAGATTTCCGGATAAAGGAGGATCAACCGATGAAGACCACAAGACAGCAGCGCCCGCTTCTCTGCTCATTGCCGCTGCTCGCACTCCTGCTCATGCCGTGGGCCAACGCCTTCGCGCAGACGACCACTACGACTACCACGTCTGTGGTCCCGTCTACGGGCAGTTTCAATCCGCCGCCCTGCGACTTCACCGACAACTTCTACACCGAGAACGGCATCAGCGTCACCAAGCAAACATTGGACTCGGCTGCCGCCGCCCGCTTTGGCTTTTTCAGGCTCACCGGCCCGCCGGCGACCGGCAGCCAGGTCAATTGGGTGAACGACAGCACCTGCAGCACCAAGGATCCCACGCGCACGAACGTGCGCATCCTGGCGACCACCGGCGGCTATGTCGATGACGGGACGGGCTCTCCGACCGATTTCATTTCCATCATCGCCTTCGTGACGAACCAGAAATTCTTCACCGGCGTCGCCAACGCCCGCAACATCCAGATGGTGGACGTCGTCAGCAACTTCGAGGCTTACGCCGCGCTGAAGCAGAGGCTGCCCGACGGCACCTTCGCAAAAACCCCTTGCGGCAGCATGGGCACCGGAGCCACGCCCTGCTTCCCCGTGACTAGCGTCGCCACGCCCCAGCTCAGGCAGGACTGGCGCTTCGCCACCAACCGCAACGCCCTCGACGGCAGCGACGGCAACAATCCCCTCGGGACGCCGCCGCATAACAGCCCGTTCGGCTACTTCTGCGACGATCTCTTGGGCATGTGGATCATCACCTACTTCTGGTACACAGTGGATCCTGCCAACCCCGGCCCCGTATGCGGGCCGATCCTGTCCAAGCTCGCCCAGAGCAACGGACTGAGCCTCGACGGGACGCCCATCGTCAAGACGGCGAACGAGCTCAACAATCAGCTCGAGGCCAACGGATGCGGCGCCGAAGGCCAGCTGGCCGTCAACGGCGCCGACGGCGGCGCGGTGTGGCTCATCTGCCCGGCCATTCCCGATCCCCGCAACGGCGCGATCGCCGCGGATGCGTTCTTGGATCAGGTCCGCAAGCCCGATGGCACGCCGCTCGATCCTGCCTTCAACACCAACTTCAACTGCCTGCAGAAAACAGGGAATTTCCCTGGTCCCAACGGCAGTTGCCAGGCCAGCATTTTGTGAATTGAGCTCTCGTAAGGAGGCGTGACATGCACCTCGGCCGGTCCTTCGGCCGAGGTGATGTCCTTCAAGATTGGCAAATGCGCAAGGTCAAAGGTAGAAAGCTCTCGCGGCGAGACGTGTTGCACCTGGCCGTCACGATGGCGGCGGTCGGTCCCTTCCTTGCCTTCCCCGATCGCGCGCGCGCCGCCGAGAAGACGCTGAAGATTGCGAAATGGGCCCATTTCCTGCCCGAGTACGACGGGTGGTTCGAGACTGCGCTCGCCCGAGAATGGGGCCGGCAAAATGACACCAATGTCATCGTCGACCACATCCCCGCGGAGAAGGTCCATGCCGTCGCCGCAGCCGAGGTCGCGACGCGCCGGGGGCATGACGTGTTCATGTTCCCTTGGCCGCCTGCCGAGTTCCAGCGCCATGTGATCGATCACGCGGAGATCTATCAAACAGCGGCGCTCAAGTTCGGGAATCTCGATCGCCTCGCGCACCGATCGACATTCGATCCCAAGGCAAAGAAATACTTCGCGTTCGCCGATTCCTGGATTCCCGCGCCGCTGCACTATTTCGAGGACCAGTGGCGCGAGGTCGGGATGCCGCTCGGACCGGTGCATTACGGCAGCTTGCGCACCGGCGCTCGGCAGATTTGGGCCGAGCGGGGCGTTCCCTGCGGCTTGGCGCTCGCACCGAGCCTCGAGAGCAACATCACCCTCCACACCCTCCTCTTCGCGTTCCGCGGCCGGATCCTGGATCCGGCAGGGAATGTCGTCATCGCCAAGAACGCACGCACCCTCGAGGCCTTGAAATACGTCAAGGCCCTCTATGACGAGGCGGGAACACCGGGTCAGCTCACCTGGGATTCGGCCGGCAATGTTCGCGCCATGCTGGCGCGCAAGAGCTCGGCCACGGTCAATGCGATCAGCCTATTACGGCTGTCGGAGAAGGAGAACCCGGAAGTCGCCAAAGCGATCAGGCTCAGCCCGCCGCTGCTGGGATCGGCGGGAGTGCTAGCGTTTCCCCACGTCACCAACTGTTCGGTGGTCTGGAACTTCGCCGAGAACCGGGACGGGGCCAAGCGGTTCCTCGCCGACCTCATCGACAACTCCAAGGCGATCTATGAGAAATCCGGCGGGTGCAACTTGCCGATCTACCAGAAGACGGTCCCCGACCTCATCCGCCGGCTCGAGAACGATCCGCAGGCGGACCCTGCTTACAAATACAAGGAGCTGAAGGACGCGCTCTATTGGACGCGCAACCTCGGTTTCCCCGGATTTGCCAACCCGGTCGAGATGGAGGTGTTCAACAGCTTCGTCGTCCCGAGAATGTTCATCAGCGTCGTCAAAGGAGAACGTAGTCCCGAGGACGCAGCGAGCGTTGCGGAAGCAGAAGTTACCCGAATCGCCGAAAAGTGGGGCCAAGTCTGATTCGCTTCTGATGATGGGAGTGTGAACGATGCGCCGGCGCACTACCGCAATCCTGACCATTCTCCTCGCGTTCTGCCTTCCCTCGCTGCTCGCGGCGGCGCCGGTTCCGCGCCAATCGCCGGATTTCGTCATCGTCGAGCCTTCGGGCAAGGAAACGCTTCTCTCGAGCTTCAGGGGCAAGGTGGTGGTCCTCGAATTCCTGCTCGTGGGATGCCGGCGCTGCGTGAGTGCCGCGCAGACGATCGACAAACTGCACCGCGAACTCGCGCCGCGCGGCTTTCAGCCCATCGGCATTGCCATCGATAACGGGATCAGCCGACTGTCGGTGAATAACTTCGTGCAGGTTCTGCAGCTCACATATCCCGTTGGCTACACGACGTCCGGCAAGGTGGACAGCTATTTGGGCCGCGCCATGACGGAACGCTTCCAGGTGCCCCAGATCGTCGTGATCGATCGCGCCGGTGTCATTCGCGCTCAGAGCCGCCCCGTGGGCGAGGCGAATCTGCTGGATGAGAGCTATCTTCGCACCTTGATCGATGGGCTGCTCAGGGAAGGCGCCCCCGCGGGCAACACAGAGAAAACGACGGCCGCGCCGGGGAAAGCCGGCTAAGCCGGCCGAGCCTCGTCGCCCCCAAGCGGGTGCAAGGCGGGCTTTCACACCACCACGTGGGCGTCGACATGCTCCGATCGGCATTCTCCGTTCTCGTCTTCATATTGGATTTCCGCCGTCTCGCCGGGGCGTTCGCTGCTCCGCAGCCACGCGCTTCGCGGCATTCACGGCCGCTTCGTGGCTTGTCCGCTCGGCCTGCGGTTTGACGCGGATCAAGGCCGTCGCGCCCGCGGCGTCCTATTGTGAGCCGAACGTTGCCGCGGGAGAGGGGAGATGAAGCCGAGGTTCTTTCGCGATCGCCGCGAGGCGGGCCGGGTGCTGGCCGAGAAGCTCGCGGCTTACGCGCATCGCCCCGACGTGATCGTGCTGGCGCTGCCGCGCGGCGGCGTCCCCGTCGCGGCCGAGGTGGCGCGCGCGCTCGGCGCGCCGCTCGACGTCTTCGTCGTGCGCAAGCTGGGCGTCCCCGGCGCCGAGGAGCTGGCGATGGGGGCGGTCGCCAGCGGCGGCGTGCGCGTGGTCAACGACGCGGCGGTGACGGGCCTCGGCATCCCGCGCTACGTGGTCGATGCGGTAACGGCGCAGGAGCAGCAGGAGCTGGCGCGCCGCGAGCGCGATTATCGCGGCGGCCGGCCGCCGCCGGATGTGCGCGGCAAGACCGTGATCCTCGTCGATGACGGGCTCGCCACCGGCGCCACCATGCACGCGGCGATCGCGGCGCTGCGCCGGCTGCAGCCGGCGCGCATCGTCGTCGCCGTGCCGACCGCCTCGCCCGACACCTGCGAGAAGCTGCGCGCGGAAGTCGACGAAGTCATCTGCGCCATCACACCGGCCGGAGAGCGAGCGCGCGAGCCACTATTTCCGAGCGCAGCTGCGCGACCAGTTCGACGCCGTGCTCCATTTCGATGAGACGCGCGCGGTCGAGCCGCTCGAGACTTCCGCCGAATGGCTGGCGGGCGAGGTGCCGGAGACCTATCCCTTCGCGGTCTGAGGGACTTTCAGAATTCGACGTGCAGCCGCGCGGCGAAGACGTGGACAGGGCCGCGATCCTGGTCGTAAGCGGGATTGCCGACGAACTGGTAGTCGAGGCTCAGCGCCACCGGCTCGACCACGCGATAGCTGTAGTAGGCCTCGACAATGCCCTCCGGCGCGTAGTTGAGACGCCCGTCGCCGACGAGGATGCCGGTGCCGCCGGCGGCGAAAAAATTGCGATGCGCCTTCGAGAGCTCATTCACCACGCCGGCGAGGCCGATGGTGTCGTTCGGCCGCTGCCATGATGTCCCCTTGAGACTGGTGCCGAGCGAAAAGCTGCGGTCGACGTCGGTGAAGGCCCAGGCCTCGGTGTGGCCGTCATTCCAGCTGAGCCGCGAGAAGACGCCGAGATCGTCGCTCACTGCCTGCTCGAGATTGACGGCGAACCCGGCCTTCCAACGGTAGTTGCGCACGGCGGCGATGTCCGCGGGCGCGCCGGTCTCTGCCGCCAGCGCGACGGCCTGCCGCAGATTGCCCATATGGGCGCGGTTGGCGAAGACGAGGAAGCGCAGCTTGCCAGGCTCGCCGCGCAGCTCGTGCCGCGTCTCGATCTCGGCCACCGCGCCGAACGCCTTCCAGAAGCGCGGCTCGAGGTCGCGCTCGTTGGCGATCTTGGGCTCGAGGAACCAGCCGCCGCGGAGCGCCCAGTCCTGCTGGTTCAATTCGATCGCGATGCCGTCGGTGTAGCCCTTCTGGTCGGCGGGATAGTCCCAGGCGGCGGCCTCCCACAGGCTCCAATTGAGGAAGGTGGTGCGCGGGTCATGCGCATACTGGTTGTCGTCGAAGATGTCGGGCGCCGCGAATTTGCCGGCGGTCACGGTGATGCGCGACACGTCGACTGTCGTCGCGATACTGTTGGCGCCGTCCTCGATCGTCTCCTTGGCGCCGCCCAGGCCGAAGGTCTGGCGCAGGAAGAGCCGCGCGACATTGGGCTTGGGCGTGTGGAAACCGGCTTTCTGCGCCTCGCCATTGGGGAAACCGGCCACGCCCTCGGTCCGGGCGAGGCCGAAACCCTGATTGAACTCCGGATTGAAATAGAGCTCGCCGCCGTCCCAGGGCAGCCGCCGGCCGAGGAACACGGTGCCGCTGATGGTCTCGCGCGCCTCGCCGCCGCCGGGGAGGCTGTTGGGCCCGCGGAAGGGTGAATGGAAGCCGGGATAGCCCTGCCAGATGCCGGTCGATTGGAAATGCAGGCTCCAGTCTTCCGCTGGCGCCGGCGACTCGAGCTCTGCCGCGCTGCAGGACGCCGTCATTGCCAGGAGGAGGGCACCAAGCGCGCCGCCGATGATGAGAAGTCGTGCCCCGACCGAGCGGCCCCGCCCCGCCGGCCTGTCGGCTGTGCCGGCCCGCGCGCCCTGGTCCGACCGAAGGACATGACGGTGCGGAGGCATCGCCTGATCATGCACGGCTTCGACCGACCACTTCATGACAAGGATCTTGGTTTTCCCACAGACCGGCCGATCGGAGCTGACCAGGACCCAGCTTAGCTTGAGACGCCGTTCCATCGCCCACCGCCTTCCTCCCGGCGGCCGGCGTCGCGAACCCTACCGCCTATGCGCAGCCAAGGCGTTCAGATTCGCCCTCGCCAAACGACCGAGAGCATTTCAGGTTTTTTCGGGCGCCGCGGCCGGCCGAATGGCCGCGGCACCGGTTCTACTACCGTCGTCCCCCATTTCTTCTCCCTAGCCGCCCCCGGTCGCGAGCTGGACGATGCGTGCCAGGACGAGCCCGCCGGCGATGACGAGATAGCCGCGCAGGACGCCGAGCCAGATGCGGTTGAGCGGCGTGAGCGGCGTCGGCGGCAGTTCGCCGAGCGGCGGCATCCGCCATGTCTCGCGCGGCGAACGATCGGGTATCGGCGCCCGCGTTGTTCGGCCGCGCCGATGCTTGACAAGCGTCATACTGCCGGTGACGGCGAGGGCGATGGCGCTGCCGCCGATGAGGATCGCCAGGATCACGGTCTCGGAAATGGCGGGGTAAAGAACCGACGCGGTCAGGACGACCGACAGCATCACCAGGACCGCGACCACGGCGCCGGTGAAGAGGTTGAGCCATCGCCCGTTCACCCAGGGGCCGAGCACGGCCTGGTCGTTGCAGAGCAGCAGCAGGAACACGCTGGCGCCCGGCAGCAGCACGCCGGCGAGCGCCTGGACCGCGTTGGTGAGCAGGCCGAGCTGGACCCCTGGAGCGAGGACCAGCGCTGCGCCCAGCGCGACGAGGCCGAAATAGATGGCGTAGAAACCCTTGGCCTCGCCCGGCTTCCGGTGCAGCGAATGACGCAGCGCGAAGACGTCGCCGATGGCATAGGCGGTGGCCAACGACACCGCGCAAGCGCCGATGATGCAGGCGTCGACCAGCGCCAGCGTGAACAGGACGGCCGGCAAGCGGCCGTAATACCGCTCCATTCCAAGCGAGACCATGCCGGCGTCGGCGAAATTCCCGAACTCGGGCCGGCCGGCGAATGTGGCGGACGTGAACGCCATGATCGCGACGGCGCCGACCATAACGATGCCGATGCCGATGCACAGATCGACGCGCTCATAGCCGATGAAGCGCGGCGTGATGCGCTTGTCGACGACGTAGCTCTGCTGAAAGAACAGCTGCCACGGCGCAACCGTCGTGCCGACGATGGCGATGATCAGCAGCATTACCTCGTTCAGCGCGGTTCCCTGGGGCATTTTCGGCACGAAGAGGTCGTGCGCCATCTGGCCGGCCGGCGGATGGATCATGAGAAACACCGGGATGAGCAGCAGACTGCCGAAGACAAGGCCCAGCGCGAAACGCTCGAAACGGCGAAAATTGCCGGTGCCGGCCGCAGCCATGACGAGCGCCGCCGCGGCGATCACGCCCCACAGCTTCGGCACGCCGAGATAATCGAGCCCCAGGGTGATGCCGATGAACTCGGTCACGACCGTCAGCGCGTTGAGCAAGAAGAGGTCGATGACGCTGAAGGCGCCCCAGAACCTGCCGAACCGCTCGAAGATCAACCGGGCATGGCCGATGCCCGAGACGGCGCCGAGGCGCAGCACCATCTCCTGGTTCACATAGAGCACCGGGATGAGGAGGAGCAGCGTCCACAGCAGCGTCGTGCCGTAGTTCTGGCCGGCCTGGGCATAGGTGCTGAAGGCGCCGGCGTCGTTGTCGCCGACCATGACGATCAGGCCGGGGCCGAGAATGGCGAGGAGCGTCCTCAGCCGGGCTCGCCAGCCGAGGCGCGGCGCGATATCGCCCTGTCGGATCGTGCCGAGCGCACCGCTGATGTGGCCGATATGCGCCTCATCGAGCTGCGCGCTGCGCAATACCCCGCCGGGCATAGCGTGAATCGGTGATGGCTTCATGCTCATGGTACAACTCCTCGAACTCGTGCCGCGCTCGACGCGCGTTTGTCCCGACGGGCGGCCGATCCCGACCGCTCGCTACTCGGGCGAGCGAAAGCGCCCGCCGGCATTACTCGCGGTGCAAAGTCTGCGGTAGCGTCTGGCTAGTCGGGCGAGGAGGGTTCCGACGCCGTCCGGCGCTCGTGCCGCGGCTCGGCGGGGATCCGGCGCTTGAAGCGGAGCATTCGGCCGAGGGCGGCACGCGGACCGCGGCGCGGTTGCGTTTCATTGAGCCGGTGCCGCATCGCGGCGTCCCGGCAAAGCTCGGCCCGAACCAGGGCCAATGCGAGGGTATCCCTCATGGTTCACCTTCCTTCCGCCGCCCTGTTGCGGCTCGAGGTGAACCGGAGAAGGGCTACGCGATGGAGGCCTTCTCCTGGTCACCCTGCGCGCAGCAGGGGACATTCGTGTCCTTGGACGCCGCCGCTACCGCCGTACGAACGGCGATGACGGTGGCACGACTAGGGTGGCTATCCATCTTGCTCTCTGGCGTTGAACATGAGCCGCGACTTGCTCAAGTCGTCGCAACCATGCGCACATAAATTGACGCCCCTGCGCTTGTCAAGCGTCACGAGCGGCGATGTCGAAAAAATTCACGGCGCGCGATCGGAGGCTGCGGCGAACGATGCTTTCTTGGGCCGTGACGTCGGCGCGGTTCCACCAGCCGCCGCCAGCGCCTGGAACAGCGCCGCGGTGTCGGCAAACCGGCTCGCCTGCGCTTGCACGAGATTGATGCGGGCCTGCTGATAGGTCTGCTGCGCGTTGAGCAGCGAGAGATAGCTCGCCTGGCCGAGCTCGACGCGGCGGCGAGCGATGTCGAGGCATCGGCGCGGCGTTCGGTCATGGCGCCGCCCCCATCACTCGGCGGCATGGGACTGCGCCCCGCCCGGGGAGCGCGCTTGCTCGTGGCGAGAGAGCTGCTCGATCGCCACCGGCAGGACGATGAGGATCAGTATGGGCGCCAAGATCATGCCGCCGACGACGACGAGCGCCAGCGGGCGCTGAACCTGGGCGCCGATGCCGGTGGAGACCGCCGCCGGCAACAGGCCGGCGCAGGCGGCGATGCAGGTCATCACCACCGGGCGCATCTGCACCTCGCCGGTGCGCAGGATCGCCTGCGTGCGCTCGACGCCGGCGTCGACGAGGCCGTTGAAATAGGCGAGTACGATGATGCCGTCCATCGCGGCGATGCCGAACAGCGCGATAAAGCCGATCGCCGCCGACACGCTGAACGCCGTGCCGGTGAGATAGAGCGCGAAAACGCCGCCGATCAGCGCCATGGGGATGACGCTCGCAGCGAGAAGCGTGTCGCGCAAGGAGCCGAAATTGAAATAGAGCAGGACGGCGATGAGGCAGATGCTAAGCGGCACGACTATCCCGAGGCGGTGCAGCGCATCCTCGAGGTTGCCGAACTCGCCGACCCATTCGAGGCGGTAGCCGCCGGGCATCTCGACGCCGCGGGCGACGCGGTCCTGGGCATCGCGCACGGCGCTGCCGAGGTCACGGCCGCGCACGCTGAACTTGATGGGGATGTAGCGCTCCTGCTGCCCGCGATAGATGAAGGATGCACCAGAAACGAGATCGATGCGCGCCACCTCGCTCAAGGGCACCTGCACGACACCATTGGCGCCGGGCACGCCGACGGAGATGTCGCGGATGGCGGCAAGGCTCTGGCGGTATCGCGGCGCCAGGCGGACCACCATCGGGAAATGCCGGTCGCTGCCCTCTTCATAGAGATCGCCGGCCGCCTGGCCACCGATGGCGGCCTGGATCGTGGCGTTGACGTCGCCGGGCGTGAGGCCGTAGCGCGCCGCGCGGGCGCGGTCGATGTCGATGCGGATCGTCGGCTGCCCGAGCGAGGACAGCACGGCGAGGTCGGTGACGCCCGGCACGGTCGCCATCACCTGCTTGATCTTGTCCGCGGTCTTTTCGAGCGTGGCGAGATCGGGGCCGAACAGCTTCACCGAGTTCTCGCCCTTGACCCCCGACGCCGCTTCCTCGACGTTGTCCTCGATGTTCTGCGAGAAATTGAACGCGACGCCGGGAAACTGCGATCCCAACGCCTGAGCGACTTTTTGTGTCAACGCCGGCTTGTCGATACCGCCGGGCCATTCATCGACCGGCTTAAGCGGCACGTAGAACTCGGCATTGAAGAAGCCGGTCGCGTCGGTGCCGTCGTCGGGCCGCCCATGCTGCGAGATGACCGTCTCGACCTCGGGAAAGCCTTTGATGACGGCGCGCATGCGACTGACATAGCCGCTTCCTTCCTCGAGCGAAATCGACGGCGGCAGGGTGGCGCGGATCCAGAGATTGCCTTCCTCGAGCTTGGGCAGGAATTCGAGGCCGAGCAAAGGCACGGTGATCGCGGCCAAAGCGACGAGCATGGCCGCGCCGCCCAGCGTCAGGATGCGGTTGGCCAGGGCGAATGCGACGACGGGACGGTAGAGGCGGCGCAAGCCGCGGATGATGATCGTCTCCGTCTCGCGCACCTTGTCCGGGAGAAGCAGGGCGGCGAGCGCCGGCGACGCCGTGAAGGTGGCGATGAGGCCGCCGAGCAGCGCATAGGCATAGGTCCGCGCCATCGGCGCGAAGATGTGCCCCTCGATCCCCGCCAAGGTGAACAAGGGCACGAACCCCGCGATGATGATCGCCGCCGAGAAGAAGATCGGCCGGCTGACCTCCTGCGCCGCGACGTATATGGCGCCGAGCCGCCCGGGCAGCCCGGCGCCAGCGGCGGCGGTGCGGCGGCGCACGCGCTCCGGCCGTGTGGCGGCGGCGCCAGCGAGATGGCGGAAGATGTTCTCCATCATGATGACGGTGGCGTCGACGACGAGGCCGAAATCGATGGCGCCGACCGAGAGCAGGTTCGCCGACTCGCCGCGCAGCACCATGATGTCGACGGCGAAGCACAGCGCGAAGGGGATCGTCGCGGCGACGATGACGGCGCTGCGCAGATTGCCGAGGAACGCCCACTGCACCAGGAAGATCAGCACTATGCCGAGCAGCATGTTGTGCAGCACGGTGTTGGTCGTGACATTGATGAGGTCGCGGCGATCGTAGATCTTCTCGACACGCGCTCCCGGCGGCAGGAGGCCGCCGCTATTGAGCTTCTCGAGCTCTGCCTCGACCCGGGCCAAGGTCGGCAGGCTGCGCTCGCCGCGACGCATGAGGACGATGCCCTGGACGATGTCGTCGTCGTCGTCGCGGCCGGCGATGCCGAGGCGCGGCGCGTGGCCGACGGTCACCGTGGCGACGTCGCCCAGCAGTACCGGGGTGCCGTTGCTCGCGGTCAGCATGGTCTTGCGCATGTCGTCCATCGAATGCACCAGCCCGATGCCGCGCACCACCGCCGACTGCGGGCCGATATTCACCGTCTGGCCGCCGACATTGATGTTGCTGTTGTTGAGCACCTGCAGCAGCTGCGGCAATGTCAGGCCGTAGTTGACGAGGCGGGCGAGGTCGACGGTGATGTCGTAGGTCTTGGTCTTGCCGCCCCAGCCGACGACGTCGATGACGCCGGGCACGGCCTTGAAGCGCCGCGCGAGGACCCAATCCTCGATGGTCTTGAGGTCGGTGACGGAGTAGCCCGGCGGTCCGACGAGGCGGTAGCGGTAGATCTCGCCGATCGGGCTCTCCGGCGAGATCTGCGGCTGCGCGCCGTTGGGCAGCGGCGGCAGCTGCGACAGGCGATTGATCACCCACTGCTCGGCCTGGTCATAGGTGAAGTCGTAGGTGAACTGCACCTTGACGTCGGACAGGCCGAACAGCGAGATCGTGCGCACGGCGCTGACATGCGGGATGCCCGCCATCTGCACTTCGATCGGGATGGTGATGTAGCGCTCGATCTCCTCGGCCGATTGCCCGGAATTCTGCGTGACGACGTCGACCAGCGGCGGCACCGGGTCGGGATAGGCTTCGATGTTGAGGCGCATGAAGGCGAACAGGCCCGACAGCAGCAAGGCCAGAAACAGCACGAGGACGATGGCGCGTTGCCGGAGGGCGATGCCGAGAATGGCGTTCATGGCCGCACTAACCTTGTCCCGATCCGCACCGGATTGCGCGGATCAATCGCCACGCGCGGCGCGGTCGATGAACAGCGTGCCGCTGGTGACGACGCTCTCGCCCGCCTGCAGCCCGTCGAGCACCTCGACGAGGCCGTTGCCGCTGCGCCCGGTGCGGATCTCCCGCGACGCGACGGTGCGGTCCGGCTGCGCCACCCATACCCGCGCCTTATCGCCCTCGTAGACCACGGCCTCCTGCGGCACGGCGGTCGCGGCGATCCCGTCGCCGGTAATGATGCTGAAGCTGGCGAACATCTCGGGCTTCAACGCGCCGTCGGTGTTGTCGACCTCGGCGCGCACAGGCAGGCGGTGGGTGCTGGCGTCGACGGCCGGGGCGACGTACGCGATTTTCGCGCTGAATACGCGCCCGGGATAGGCCAGTAGACGCACTTCCACCGCCTGCCCCACGCGCACCAGGGGCGCGTCGGTCTCGCGCACATTGGCGACGAGCCATACCTTCGACAGGTCGCCGATGGCGAAGACCGGATCGGTGGCGCCGGCGCTGATGTACTGGCCGGGGCCGACCTTGCGCTGGATCACCGTGCCGCGGATAGGCGCCGCGACGATCGCCTCGGGGTCGATCTTGGCGGCGCTCTCGAGCGCGCCGATATCACCGTCGCCCTTGCCGAAAATGCGCAGCCGGTTGCGCGCCGCTGCCAGCGTGGTCTCCGCGGTGCGCGTATCGTTGCGCGCCGCCGCGAGGTCGGCCTGCGCCTGCTCCCAGTCCTTGAGCGCGCCGGCGCGGGCGGCATAGAGTTCCGCCTGCCGCCGCTCGTTGATCTGCGCCAGCTTGAGGTGGGACCGCGCTTTGTTGAGGGCGGCAGCGGCGGCGATCAGGTCGTTCTGGCCCTGGACGAATTCGCTCGCCTCGAGCGCCAGCAGCGGCGCGCCGCGCTCGACGACGTCGCCGGGCTTGGCAAGGAGTCGGGTGACGCGGCCGGAATAGGGCGTGAACACCGGCGTCACATGGTCGTCATCGATGGCTATCTTGCCGTCGGCGACTTGCTCGACGCGCAACGTCGTGCGCACGACCGGCGCGAGCTTGAGGCTCGCCCACTGCGCATCGGTCGGACGGAAGATGCCGGGCGCTAGCGGCGCTGGCGCCGCCTCGGGCGGCGCGCCGAGATGCGTGCGGACCGCCGGCACGACGAGCAGCAGCACCGCCATCGCCATCGCCGCCCCTCCCAAGATCGCCAGCTGGACGTGTCGCGGCAGCGGCCGCGACAGGCCGGACAGTGGCGAGGGCAGCAGGTCTTGCACGAGCGTCGACTCCTCTGCGCAGATGATTGGGTATCATCAATAGTCGACGCGGCTTACGCGAAGCTGACGTCTGGCTTGCGCGAGAATGACGCCACGGCGTAGCGCCGCGCCCGTTTGCGCCGTCACGTGCTACAATTTCGCGACGGCCCGTCGGCAATCAGGAGCACCGCCGCCTCATGCGACTGCTTGTGGTCGAAGACAACAACGATCTCGCTCAGCTCCTGCTCAAGGGGCTCGAGGCCGTGGGCTTCGCCGCCGATGTGGTGACGACGGCCGGCGAGGCGCGCGCGGCGGTGGCGACGACACGCTACGCGGCGGTCGTGCTCGATCTCGGCCTGCCGGACGGCGACGGGCTCGCGGTACTGCGCGAGCTGCGCGAGCGCAGAGACGCGACCCCGGTGCTGGTACTCACCGCGCGCGGCGGCGTGCACGACCGCGTCGCCGGGCTGCGCAGCGGCGCCGACGATTATCTCGCCAAGCCCTTCGCCTTCGAGGAGCTGGTGGCGCGGCTGCAGGCGTTGCTGCGGCGGCCTGGCGACTTGCTCGGCCAGCTGCTGCGCGTCGGCAATGTCGCCTTCGACACCGAGGCGCGGCAGGCCTTCGTCGACGACCGGCCGCAATTCTTCTCCGCTCGCGAGGTCGCCGTGCTAGAAATCCTGATGCGACGCAGCGGCCGCGTGGTGTCGAAGAAGCTCGTCGAGGACCATCTCTTCGGCCTCTCCGCCGATGTCGGCTCCAACGCCGTCGAGGTCTACATCCATCGCCTGCGCAAGCAGCTCGCCGATGCCGGGGGCAAAGTGCAGATCCATACCATCCGTGGCGTCGGCTACCTCATCGCCGAGGAACGCTAGCGGTGGTTCGCTTCAAGTCGATCATCTCGCGCATCATCTCGCTGCACGTCATCGCCATCGGCATCACGTCGATCTGCATGCCTCTCGCTCTCTATTGGCTGCTCAGCTCGACGGCGACCGACTTGCAGCATCGCGCGTTGCGCGAGCATGCCGACATCATCGCGCGCTATCTCGAGGCCGGCCGCGACGGCGCCTGGTCGCTCCGTCTTCCTGCCGGGTTGGAGGAACTCTACTCGGAGAGCTACGGCCGTTATGCCTATGCGGTGCTCGACGGCGCCGGCAAGACCCTTTTCAGCTCGCTAGCCGATCACGCACCGATCTTCCCGGACGACCGGCGCGTGCCCGGCCCCTCCTTCCTGGAGACGCGCCGCGGCGACGCGGTGATCTATGGCGCGAGCATCCCCAAGCAGGTCGGCGGCCTGACGGTGTGGATCCAGGTGGCGCAGGACCTCTCGCACCGCGACGTGCTGATCGACGACATCGTCGCCGATTTCTTCCCGCGCGTCGGCTGGATCACCCTGCCGATCCTGCTGCTGCTGCTGGCGATCGACATCGCCATCTTCCGTCGCGCGCTGCGCCCGTTGCTCAGCGCCTCCGACACGGCGCAGACGATCAGCCCGGCGCGGACCGAGGTGCGCCTGCCCACGGCGGACATCCCGCGCGAGATCCTGCCGCTGGTCAGCGCCGTCAACCAGGCGCTCGAGCGCCTGGAGCACGGCTTCCGCACGCAGCGCGAGTTCACCGCCGATGCCGCGCATGAGCTGCGCACGCCGCTCACCGTCCTGCGCGCGCGCATCGACACGCTCGCCGACCAGCGCGTGCGCGAGGCGCTGCGCCAGGACATCGCCGGCATGAGCCGGATCGTCAGCCAGCTCCTCGACATCGCCGAGCTCGAGAGCTTCGTCGTCGATCCCGCCGAGCAGGCCGACCTGCAAAGCGTGTGCGCGGAGGTCGCGAGCTTCATGGCGCCGCTGGCGCTGGCGCAGGACAAGAGCATCGCCCTCATCGGCGCCAAGGGCCCGGTGTGGATCAAGGGCAATCCGGAAACCCTG
>DASWFH010000325.1:0-6765 GCA_036394355.1 Allostellaceae bacterium
GTCCCCAACCCGATCAAACGCTACAGCGTCGGCAGCGAGACCGGCCTTACGGTCAATCCCGACGGCTCAATCGACATCCTGCTGCAGAATACCGTGCCGGCCGCGCTCCAAAGTAACTGGCTGCCAACGCCGGTCGGCGCCTTCGATTTGACCCTGCGGTTCTATTGGCCGGAGCAGGCGATCCTGCGGCAGCCCGCCGCAGACCGGCCGCGGTGCCCTCGTTCAAAGTGGCCAACTCGACGGTGGCTCGGCCGCCTCAGCCAAGCGATTGACCGGCAAAGACCTTCGCGCGTTGGACATCGCTCCGGAGGGCAGCCTAAAATGACCCGACAAACGCGCGGCTGAGCGCGGCAAGCGACGGGCGGAAGCGCGGATGAGCGTATCGCGGGAGCTGGTGCTCTGGGCCCGCCGGGTTCGCCTGGTGCGCAAGACGGTGATCGCGCTGGCGATCGCGGCGGTCGCGTCGGCCCTCGCGACATATGCCGCAATGCGCGGGCTGCCGCCGTTCGGCCCGAGCCGGCCGGACATGGACCAGCTCTTCTTGCTGCTCAACCTGATCCTGGTGCTGCCGCTCTGCGCCATCGTCGCCTGGCGCCTGGTGCAGGTGTGGGCGGAGCGGCGGCGCGGCCTCGCCGGCTCGCGGCTGCACGTCCGGCTGGTGATCCTGTTCAGCCTGGTGGCGGTGATCCCGACCATCGTCGTCGCCGTCTTCTCCTATCTCCTCTTCACTTTCGGCGTGCAGGCCTGGTTCAGCGAGCGCGTGCGCACCGCGCTGTCGGGCTCGCTCGCCGTCGCCGAGGCCTATCTCCATGAGCACCAGCAGACCATCCGCGCCGACGTCGTGAGCATGGCGAGCGACCTCAACCGCGATGCGCCGTTCCTTACCGTGAACCCGCAGCGCCTCAACCAGATCGTCGCGGCCCAGGCGGCGCTGCGCTCGCTCAACGAGGCGGTGGTGTTCGATGCCGACGGCCGCATCCTCGCGCGCTCCGGCTTCAGCCTGGCGCTGCAGCTCGAGCCGGTGCCGGATTGGGCGGTGCGCCAGGCCGATTCCGGCGACGTCGCGGTGATGACCAGCGACAATGACGACCGGGTGCGCGCGCTGGTGCGGCTCGACCGCTTCGGCGAGGTCTATCTCTATGTCGGCCGCTTCGTCGATCCGGCCGTGCTGCTCCATATGAAGCAGACGCAGGACGCGACCAACGAATACAAGCAGCTCGAAGGCCAGCGCTCGAACTTCCAAACCGCCTTCTCGCTGATGTTCGTCGCCGTGGGCTTGCTGCTGCTCACCGGCGCCGTGCTGGTCGGCTTGCGCTTCGCCACCAAGCTGGCGCGACCGATCAGCTCGCTCGTCGCCGCCGCCGAGCAGGTGCGCGCCGGCGACCTCGCGGCGCGCGTGCCCGAGGGCGCCGCCGATGAGGAGTTCGGCTCGCTCAGCCGCGCCTTCAACCGCATGACGCATCAGCTGCAGACGCAGCAGAGCGAGCTCATCGAGGCCAACCGCCAGCTCGATCAGCGGCGGCGCTTCACCGAGACGGTGCTGGCGGGTGTCTCGGCCGGCGTCATCGGGCTCGATCAGCACGGCCGCATCAACCTGCCGAACCGCTCCTCCTCGCTGCTGCTCGGCGCCGATCTCGACCACCTCATCGGCCGCCAGCTTGGCGAGGCGGTGCCGGAGATGGCCAAGCTGCTCGACGAGGCGACGCGTCGGCCGGAGCGGCTGGCGCAATCACAGGTCCAGGTGGTGCGGCGCGGCCGCTCGCAGACGCTGCTGGTGCGCATCGCCGCGGAGCGCGAAGGCGGCGAGGTCAAGGGCTACATCGTCACATTCGACGACATCACCGAGCTGCTGTCGGCGCAGCGCAAGGCAGCGTGGGCCGATGTCGCCCGCCGTATCGCGCATGAGATCAAGAATCCGCTCACCCCGATCCAGCTCTCGGCCGAGCGCCTGAAGCGCAAGTACCTGAAGCAGATCCAGATCGATCCCGAGACCTTCACCACCTGCACCGAGACGATCATCCGCCATGTCGGCGATATCGGCCGAATGGTCGATGAGTTCTCCTCCTTCGCCCGCATGCCGGCGCCGACCATCAAGGACGAGAATCTCGTCGACATCGTGCGGCAGGCGGTGTTCCTGCAGCGCACGGCGACGCCGGAGATCCGCTTCGAGCTCGACCTGCCCGGTTCCGTGCGGCTCGCCTGCGATGCTCGCCAGGTGAGCCAGGCGCTGGTCAATCTGCTGAAGAACGCCGCCGAATCGATCCAGGCGCGCGATGGCGAGGTCCCGCCCGGCATGATCGCCGTGCGCGTGCGCGAGGTGGCGCAGCAGACCGCGCTCGTCGTCGAGGACAACGGCCGCGGCCTGCCGCAGGAGGGGCGCGACCGCCTCGCCGAGCCCTATGTCACGACGCGCGCCAAGGGCACGGGGCTCGGCCTTGCCATCGTCAAGAAGATCATGGAAGACCATGGCGGGGAGTTGATCCTCGAGGACCACGAAGGCGGCGGCGCGCGCGTGGCGCTGGTCTTCAACCGTGCCGACCCGCGCGTCACGCCGGCGCGCGGGGCTGAAGAAACCGGTACCGCAGAAAAGGCGGCGGCGCATGGCTCATGACATTCTCGTCGTCGACGACGAAGCCGATATCCGCATGCTCATGTGCGGAATCCTCAAGGACGAGGGATATCAGACGCGCGAAGCGGGCAACAGCGCGCAGGCGCTGGCGGCGGTGCGGTCGCGCCGGCCGACGCTCGTGGTGCTCGATATCTGGCTGCAGGGCAGCGAGCTCGATGGCCTCGAGATCCTCAAGATCATCCGGCGCGAGCTGCCCAACCTGCCGGTCGTCATGATCAGCGGTCACGGCACGATCGAGACCGCAGTCGCCGCCATCAAGATCGGCGCCTATGATTTCATCGAGAAGCCCTTCAAGTCCGACCGCCTGCTGCTGGTGGTCGAGCGTGCCATCGAGGCGGCGCGCTTGAAGCGCGAGGTTGAGGAGCTGCGCCTGCGCGCCGGCGGCGACGAGGAGCTGATCGGCATGTCGCACGCCATGGGCCAGCTGCGCCAGCAGGTCGAGCGCGTCGCCGGCACCGGTAGCCGCGTGCTGGTCAGCGGGCCGCCCGGCGCCGGCAAGGACGTGGTGGCGCGGGTCCTTCACATTCAATCGCGCCGCGCCTCGGGGCCCTTCGTCGCGCTCAACTGCGCGACGCTGCGTCCCGAGCGGCTCGAGCTCGAGCTGTTCGGCAGCGAGGCCGGCGCCGAGGCCGCGGATTCCCCGCGCAAGGTCGGCACCTTCGAGCAGGCGCATGGCGGCACCTTGTTTCTCGACGAGGTGGCGGACATGCCGTTGGAGACGCAGGGCAAGATCGTCCGCGCGGTGCAGGATCAGACCTTCGAGCGCGTCGGCGGCGGCCGCGTCGAAGTCGATGTCCGCGTCATCGCCTCGACCAACCGCGACCTCGCGTTTGAGATCGCCGCGGGCCGCTTCCGCGAGGATCTCTACTACCGCCTCGCCGTGGTGCCGATCCGCGTGCCGTCGCTGCGCGAGCGCTGCGAGGATATCCCGCTGCTGGCGCGCCATTTCATGACGCGCGCCGCCGAAGCCGCGCGACTGACGCCGCGCGACTTCGGTGAGGATGCGATGGCCGCGCTGCAGGCCTATGAATGGCCGGGCAATGTCCGCCAGCTGCGCAACGTGGTCGACTGGCTGCTCATCATGGCGCCGGGCGAGAGCCGAGAGCCGCTGCGCGCCGACATGCTGCCGGCCGAGATCGGCTCGATCGCGCCGACCGTGGTCAAATGGGACAAGGGCGGCGAGATCATGACTTTGCCGCTGCGCGACGCCCGCGAAGTGTTCGAGCGGGAATATCTGCTGGCGCAGGTGACGCGCTTCGGCGGCAACATCTCACGCACCGCGGCTTTCGTCGGCATGGAGCGCTCGGCGCTCCACCGCAAGCTCAAGTCGCTGGGCGTGGTCAACGGCACCGCCAAGCTCGGGACGTGAACGTTTCGTTATGAGCTTTTGGTATACCCCCCTTCCTGGCCCTCCCCCTCAAGGGGGGAGGGGATCGGAGTTTCGTTCCCCCTCCCCCCTTGAGGGGGAGGGATGGGGAGGGGGGTGACGGCCGATGTCCCGCATCGCCTATGTCAACGGGCGCTATGTTCCGCACCGTGCGGCGCGCGTGCATATCGAGGATCGCGGCTTCCAGTTCGCCGATGCCGTCTACGAGGTCATCGCCGTCAGCGGCGGCGCGCTGGTCGACGAGGCGCCGCATCTGCAGCGGCTGGGACGCTCGCTCGGCGAGCTGCGCATCGCCTGGCCGATGAGCAAGGCGGCGCTCAAGGCGGTGATGCGCGAGGTCATCCGCCGCAACGGCGTGCGCGACGGCATCATCTACCTGCAGATCGGCCGCGGCGCCGCGCCGCGCGACTTCGCTTTCCCAAAGAGCGCGCGACCGAGCGTCGTCATGACGGCGCGCCGCCATAGCGGCCCCCATCCGCGCCTCGTCGAGGAAGGCGTCGGCGTCATTACCATACCCGACATCCGCTGGGCGCGGCCCGACATCAAATCGGTAGCGCTGCTGCCCAACACGCTCGGCAAGCAACAGGCGAAGGAGGCCGGCGCCTATGAGGCGTGGCAGGTCGACCGCGACGGCAAGGTGACCGAAGGCACCTCGAGCAATGCCTGGATCGTCACCGGTGCCGGCGAGGTGGTGACGCGCCAGGCCGACACCAGCATCTTGAACGGCATCACCCGGCTCAGCCTGATCGCGCTGCTCAACGGCGAAGGGCTGCGCCTGGTCGAGCGGCCCTTCAGCGTCGCCGAGGCCAAGGCGGCGCGCGAGGCGTTCCTCACCAGCACCACCAACTTCGTGCTTCCGGTGGTGCGCATCGACGATACGCCCATCGCCAACGGTCATCCCGGAACCGTGGTGCGCCGGCTGCGCGAGGCTTACCAGTCATACACGGCGGCGCAGGGACGGCGGCGATGACGGCGGCGGCGCGGCGCCCGCGCGCGCTGTTGTTCGATTGGGACAACACCCTGGTCGATACCTGGGAGACCATCCATCACGCGCTGGTCGTCACCTTCACCGCCATGGGCCATGAGCCGTGGACGATGGCGGAGACCAAGCTCAGGGTGGCGCGCAGCCTGCGCGACAGCTTTCCGCTGCTCTTCGGCGAGCGCTGGGAAGAGGCGCGCAAGCTCTATCTCGACACCTTCGTCTCGATCCATCTTGATCGCTTGAAGGCGATGAACGGCGCCGCCGATCTGCTCCAGGCGCTGGCCGGGGACGGGTTCTATCTTGGCGTCGTCAGCAACAAGACGGGCGCGGTGCTGCGGTGCGAGGCCGAACATCTCGGCTGGACGGCGCATTTCCGCCGGCTCGTCGGCGCCGGCGACGCAGCGCTCGACAAGCCGCACGCGGCGCCAGTGCTGCTCGCCCTCGACGGCAGCGGCATCGGCGCCGGCGAGGCGTGGTATGTCGGCGACACCGCGCTCGACATGGAATGCGCCGCAAATGCCGGCTGCCTCGGCGTGCTGCTCGGGGCACGCCCGCTCGAGGAGGAAAGCTTCGCCCGCTTTCCCCCCGCCTTGCACTTTCCCGCGTGCGAGGCGCTCTCCCACTATGTCAGGGGGTTGTGATTTCCCTCGCCGAGCCAATTTGCTATGAATGGGGCGAGCGTATGACGGCTGCGTGCCCCAGGGGCGTGCCGCTCTACGGACTCCGACCGGCCGCAAGAACTGAAGAAGGGGAATCCCCATGTCGTCGGAAAAGTCGCAAAACGTTCAGGATGTCTTCCTAAATCACGTCCGCAAGAACAAGACCCCGGTCACCGTATTCCTCGTGAATGGCGTGAAGCTCCAGGGAATCATTACCTGGTTCGACAATTTCTGCGTATTGCTTCGGCGCGACGCCCACTCGCAGCTTGTCTACAAGCACGCGATCTCGACGGTAATGCCGGCGCAACCCATCCAGCTCTTCGAGCCGGGCAAAGAGAGCGACGAAGCCTGAGCGGATGACCGCGGCGCAGGACGAGCGTTTCCCCTCGACCGGGCGCTGCCTGGTACTCCACCCGGTGCTCAAGGTCGCGCCGAGCGAAGAGCGCGACGGCGCACGCTCGCCCGCGGCGCGGCTCGACGAGGCGGTAGGCCTGGCGGCGGCGATCAACCTGCATGTGATGCATGCCGACATCGTGCGGGTGGGGCGCTGGCGCCCGGCGACGCTCATCGGCAGCGGCGCCGTCGAGAATTACGCGGCGATCATTGCCGAGAAGGAGATCGCCGTCGCGGTGATCGACGCCGCGGTGAGCCCGGTGCAGCAGCGCAACCTCGAGCGCGCCTGGAAGTGCAAGGTGATCGACCGGACCGGACTCATCCTCGAGATCTTCGGCGCACGCGCCCGCACGCATGAGGGAAGCTTGCAGGTCGAGCTGGCCGCACTCAGCTATCAGCGCTCGCGGCTGGTGCGCTCGTGGACCCATCTCGAGCGGCAGCGCGGCGGCTTCGGCTTTCTCGGCGGGCCCGGCGAAAGCCAGCTCGAGATCGACCGGCGGCTGATCGGCGAGCGCATCGCCAAGCTCAAGCGCGAGCTCGAGGACGTCAAGCGCACGCGCAGCCTGCACCGCGGCGCGCGCCGGCGTGTGCCTTATCCGGTGGTGGCGCTGGTGGGCTACACCAATGCCGGCAAGTCGACGCTGTTCAATCGGCTGACCCGCGCCGAGGTGGTGGCGCAGGACATGCTCTTCGCCACGCTCGACCCGACCATGCG
>DASWFH010000326.1:0-4746 GCA_036394355.1 Allostellaceae bacterium
CGGCCTCGATCCACTGATCCAGGCGCTGGCGGCTGAGAGAGACGTTTGCCCCCTTCAAGAGGGACCACGCGTGCTCCCGCCTGGGAAGAACGGGGGAGGCATGGATGACGCTCTGAAGCGCGCGAAGGTCTATCGACTGCGAGCCGAAGAGACTCGCACAGCGGCGGATGGCATGCACCACCGGACTACATGCACCACCGGACTAACCGCGAGACCTTGCTGCGCATCGCCGACGACTACGATCTCATGGCTGCGGGGATTGAGCAAAGGGCACGAGGTGGGCGCGGCTGGAAGAAGGCCGCCGGATAGGCGCATCCGACTCACTCGCGCGGGGAGGAAACGCGGGACCGACGAAACGCAGAGCATTCGACGCTGGCGGATGAAAGCGGATGAATTGAAGGCCGCCGCCGAAAACATGACAGACCGCTTGGCTCGTATCGGTCTGTTCAACGCCCGTAGCTATGAGGAGATGGCGAGCCGCGCGGAAGCGCGGCTCCAAGGTGACCCGGACCAAAACCCGACGTGGGCTAAAGGGCCGCTGTCCGCTCGCGAGGCAGGCGGCTCAAGGTCACGGGACGCATCCGGCTAGACTAGGGGGCGCGCTCGACTACGAGACCAACCCTGGCATGAAGATGCCCTAGGCCCTACCGTTCTTTCCACATTCCGCTCTCGACTGTCGTGTCGTCGCGGGCACGAAGCATCGGCGTGTGCCATACCACCCCCGGCGATCGTCACGCCACCTGCTGCCGCAAGGCGAGCGCGACCTGGCGGGTTTCGTCGTCGACGTCGACATCGAGCGCCGAGGTCACCTCGAGCCGCCGGTCCTCGAAGACATGCACCTTGCCGCGATGGCGGCGACGCCAGGACATGACGGCATCGTCGCGCGCGTGGAGCAGCGCCGCCATGTGCGGCCGGAACAGGCGGAACAGCGCGCTGATCCAGCGGTTGAGCGGCCAGGACGGGCGCGCCAGGTCGACCACGAAGCGATCGAGCATGGCGACGACATCGGCCGCGGCGTACCAGGTCTCGCCGGTGACCCAGCGGTTGGTGGTGAAGAGCCGCAGCGGCACACCCTCGGCATCGACGGCGATGGCGACGAGATGGCTCAGCGCGTCATTCTCGGCGCCCTGGTTGGGTTGCGCCGCCGGCGGCACTGCCGGCCCGGCCGGGGCCGCCGGCGCATCGGCGATGGCAAGCTCCGGCATCATCAGCGGCCGCGTGCCCGGCGGCATGCCGCGCGGGCGCAGGAAGGTGTGAAAATGCCCGTGCTCGCGCGCCAGGCGCTGAGCGGTCGGGTGGGCATGATAGAAATACTGGGCGTGGCTCAGGGGATCGTAGACGTCGCCCTCGGGGTAATGCGTCCACGCGCCGAAACCGGCCGCGCCGCGCAGCACCTCGGCAAGGATGGTATCGCCGCTGCGCGCGAGGACGCGACGGCATTCGAGGATTTCCGACCCCGCGGCGGCCATCGCCTCCAGCTTGGCGCGATCCAGCCGGGTGAAATCGAGCATAGGCGCAGTCCCCTCCCCGCTTTATCTCCCGCCGGTCCGGCGCTGGCAAGCGCTCAACCGCCGGCGTCGAGGGCCCAGTCCACGAGCTTTCGCATCGCCTCGTGCAGCGCGGCGTTGAAGGCATCGACGATCACGGGAACCTGGTTCTCGCGCGCCGGCGCCCGCGTGTCGACGCGCTGCTGCGCGACGATGTTGCGCTCGGGCATCTTGACCAGCTTGGCGCCGATCTGCACATGCGCGGAAGGCGCGCCGCCGCCGCCATATTCCGCTTCGAAATGACGCAGCTCGGGCCACAATACGTAATCCGCGCGCAGCGCCAGCGACTCGCGGGCGATGGCGGTGATGCGGCCGGAATTCTCGAAGGATTGCACCAGCAGCGACTGCACCAGCAGCGGCGCACGGTCGGTCCAGGCAGCGTCGGCGAAGTAATCGATGGTGGTCGCGCTGCGGCTCAAGGCGATGCGTTCGGTGTCGAGCGCGACCGCGCTCGCGGGCACGTCGACCAGCAGCTGCCATGTCACGCGCCGGCCCTCGGGCGGAAAATCCGACGCCGGCGTCAGCGTATAGAGCTTGGGCGGTGCCCCGGCCGCCGGCAGCAGGCTGGTGCAGCCGGCGGGCGCGAGCGCCAGCGCGGCGATGACCATGCGGCGCGACGGAGGGGTCATCGCGGCTGATAGCCCTGGCGGCGGTCGCCACCGAACAAGAAGCGCGTGGGATCGCGCTGTATCTCATCGGTGATGTGATTGAGATTGGCGATGACGGCGCGCGATTCGACCAGCAGCTGGCTCAGCTGGTTCAAGCCGTTCTGACTGAAGTCACGCAAGGGCTGGCGATTCTCCTGGACGAGCGTGTCGAGATGCTCGACCAGGTGGTCGAGCTTGCGCGAGGCGCCGTCGATGGAGGCGAGCATGTCGCGCCCTTCGCCGCCCTTGGCGACGAGCTGGTGCAACTCGACCATCGTGCCGCGCAACTCGCGCATCGAGGCGGCGGCGTCGCCCAGGGTGCTGTCGAAATCGTCGGCGCGCGCGGCCGCCACCGCGCTCACCCGGCGCAGATTCTCGAGCGTCTCGGACAAGGCGACGCGGTTCTTCTCGTCGAACAGCAAGGCCAGGCGATCGGCGACCTCGATGAGGCGGGAGAGCGCCTCGGGCGCGCTCATCACCACCTGCTGCAGGCCCGAGGGCCGCGACGCGATCACCGGATACCGCTCGCCCTCGCGGCGCTGCATCGGCGGCGCGTTCTGGCTGCCGCCGGTAATTTCGACGAAGGCGGTGCCGGTCAGGCCTTGGATCTCGAGCGAGGCCACGGCGTCGGATTTGATGACGGTGGTGGTCGGGTCGACCTCGATGGTGGCGCGCACCTGCGACAGGTTCTGCGGGTCGATGCGGATCTCGACGACGCGGCCCACCTGGATGCCGTTGTAGCGCACCACCGAGCCCTGGGCCAGGCCGGTTACCGAGCCGGCGAAATAGATGTCGTAGAACGTCGATTCGCGATTGAACTCGCCGCGCGCCAGCCACAGGAGGGTGACGACGGCGCCAGCGAGGACGAGCAGCACGAAGGCGCCGACGGCGACATAATTTGCGCGCGTTTCCATAGCCTATCCGTCGCTCCGCTCGGCCTTCTCCTTGGTTGCCGCGCGCCCGCGCGGTCCCCGGAAATACTCTTGGATCCAGGGGTCGGGATCGCGCAGCAGCTCGGCCATTGTGCCGATTCTCAGCCGCTTGTCGACCAGCACCGCGATGCGGTCGCAGATGGCGACGAGGCTGTCGAGGTCGTGCGTCACCATGAACACGGTGAGGCCGAGCGCCATGCGCAGGTCGCGGATGAGCACATCGAACGCCGCGGCGGCGATGGGATCGAGGCCGGCAGTGGGCTCGTCGAGGAACAGCAGCTGCGGGTCGAGCGCGAGCGCGCGCGCCAGCCCGGCGCGCTTCCTCATGCCGCCCGAGAGCTCGGCCGGATATTTCGCGGCGGCATCCCTCGGCAGGCCGACCAGCCCGACCTTGAGCGCGGCGATCTCGTCGATGAGCGGCGGTCGCAGCGCCAGCTGCTCCTGGAGCGGCACGGCGATGTTCTGCGCCACGGTCATCGAGCTGAACAGCGCGCCGTCCTGGAACAGGACGCCCCAGCGCGCCTCGATCTGCCGCCGCCGCTGCTCGCTCTGAGTCTGCAGATCCTCGCCGAAGACCTCGATTGTGCCGGCGGCGGGCCGCATCAAGCCGATGATCGTGCGCAGCAGCACCGACTTGCCGCTGCCGGAACCGCCGACCACACCCAGCACCTCGCCGCGGCGCACGTCGAGGTCGAGCTGGTCGTGCAGCACCCGCCCGCCCAGGCGAGTGACCAGCCCGCGCACGCGGATGATGGGCCCGTCGGCCCGATCAGATATGGAGCTGCGCGAAGAGGATCGAGAACGCGGCATCGATGAGGATCACCAGGAAGATCGATTCGACCACGGAGAGGGTGGTGGATCGGCCGACGCTCTCGGCGCTCCGTTCGACGGAGAGCCCGCGACGACAGCCGACGACGGCGATGCTGGCGGCAAAGAACGGCGCCTTCAATACGCCGAGCCAGAACGTCCACTCGGATATCGAATCGTGCAGCTCGCGCATGAACTCGACCAAGGGTATGCCGAGCGCGATCCAGCACATCAACGCGCCGCCGAGCAGCGCCATGAAATTGGCGTAGAAGGTAAGCAGAGGCAGGGCGAGGACGAGGCCGAAGAGTCGCGGCAGGACGAGCACGTCGACGGGATCGAGCCCGAGCGTGCGTAGCGCGTCGACCTCCTCGTTGACCTGCATGGCGCCGAGCTCGGCAGTAAAGGCGCTGCCCGAGCGTCCGGCGACGATGATGGCGGTGAGCAGGACGCCGAGCTCGCGCAGCACGCCGAGGCCGAGCAGATCGACGGCGAAGATCTCGGCGCCGAAGCGGCGCAGCTGATCGGCGCCCTGGAAGGTGAGGACGACGCCGATCAGGAACGACAGCAGCCCGACGATGGGCAGCGCCGAGACGCCGGCGCGTTGCATCTGCGCCACCACCGACACCGTTCGGAGCCGCGCCGGCTCGCGAAAGGCGCGCAGCAGGGCGATGCAGACCAGGCCGAAGAAGCCGAGCAGCTCGCGCGCGGCCTCGAGGAACTTGAACGTCTCCTCGCCGACGAACTCCAACGCCGCTCGGAGGGTCTGGGCAAACCCGAGCCGCGGCGCGGGCACGGGCTCGGGCGGCTCGCCCT
>DASWFH010000327.1:0-2568 GCA_036394355.1 Allostellaceae bacterium
GTCGCCGCCGCTGAACGCGGCGATCTCCTCCATCTCCGCGACCCAGCGATAGGCTTTGGGATACATGCTCGGCACTTGGCGGGCGAGCCAGGCGAGGAGATGCGGCTGGCTCTCGGCGAGCTCCTGGCGCAGCGCCGCGGCGGCGCCGCTGCGCGACGCGCCGAGCATCATCGCCGCGCCCAGCCCGGTCAGCCCCTTGGTGATGCCGGCATAGGACATCTTGAGGGCCGAGGCGGCGCCCGCCGGCGCGTCCAGCACGCGCACCTGCAGGCCGAGCGCGGCCAGCCGCAGCAGCTGCGGCGCCGCTTCGCCGGACGCATAGAACACGGTGCGCGATGCCGCGGCGGGCGGCGGGCCGATGATGGCAGCGTCGACATAAGCGCAGCCGGTCGCGGCGAGCACCGCGCCGATCCGTGCCGCGGTCTCAGGCGCCACGGCATTGCAGTCGACATAGACCGGCTTCCTCGGCGCGCGCGCCAGCACCGGCGCCAGCTGCTGCGCCAGCCCGGCCGCCTCGCCCGGCGGCACGATCGACAGGATAAAATCCGCTTCGCCCACCATGCGTTCGCTGCCGTCGACGGCAGCGAAGCCGGCGCGCTCCGCGCGCGCGATGCTCTGGGCGCTGCGGCCATCGAGCATGGTGACGACCCGGGCGCCGTGCTCGCGCAGCCTGCGGCCCACGGCGCTGCCCATCTCGCCTGGCGCGATGATGGCGATGACATCGCTCATTGATCTCTGCTCCTGTCCGCCGGCGCGTGCAGCACGAGACGGCGATAGAACTCGGCAAGGATCGCGGCGCCGAGTGCCATCAAGAGAAATTGCAGCACGGTGTAGACCACGCCCCCCAGCAACACGAGGCCGAGCGGCGGGCGCGATGGCAGCTGTTCGATGTCGAAGTGCGCGGCGGTGAGAATGACGCTGAGCGCGAAGCCGACGGTGACGAAAACGGGCACGTAGACGAGAAGCGCCACGGCGGCGAGGCGCCATGTGTTGCCGCGCATCTGCCGCCACGCCTCTCGCCAGCCCATGGGGGCGCCGTAGGCCGCCGCCGGCCACACCAGCGAGAGGCGCAGCACGCCGAGCGCCGCCGCGATGTTCAGCGCGGCCGCCGCTCCGACAAGCATCCGCGTCGCATCATCGGCGGCGGACAATGCGCCGAAGATGACGAGCGCCGCGGCCGGCCCGGTCGTCGGCAGGGAGAACAGCGCCGTATATCCGATGAACCGCGCCCAGGCGGCAGCGAAAAGGTGGCGCGGCCGGGCCCGGCCGCTCGAAAACAGCAACGCTTGATACCAACGCACCGCAAAGGCGCTGAGGCAGAGCAGCGTCGCCAGGATCTCGACGAGATCCTCGACCGTGAAGGGGGGCGCCGTCGCGTCGGCTGGCGCGGGCGAGAAAGACTCGACGACGCCGGGCACCAGCTCCACTGCCAGCATGATGAGCAGCGGCAGCCAGCCGAGCTCGAGTGCGAGACCGAGGCGGCCGAAGACGGCGGCATAGGCGGCCGTGGCCACCTCGCCGATCCGAACCTTGACCTGCACGGGCGCGCGCTCCGGCACCGCCATGAACCTTTCCTCCAGCGCATCGCGGGCGATGATTGCGCGCCGGTGCCGGCCGGCGCAAGGGCGGCGGCTATGCCGGCACGGTGTCGAGCGCGTAACCGGCAGCGCGAACCGTGCGGATAACGTCGGGACGGCTGCCGTCGTTCAACGCCTTGCGCAGCCGGCGGATATGGACGTCGACGGTGCGCAGCTCGAGCTCGGCGTCGCGGCCCCACACCGCATCGAGCAGCTGCTCGCGCGAGAACACCCGGCCCGGCCGCTCCAGGAAAAAGCGCAGCAGGCGGAATTCGGTGGGGCCGAGATGGACAGACGCGCTGCCGCGCCTGACGCGATGGGCGGAGAGATCCATGGCGATGTCGGCAAAGCGCAGCGTCTCCGCCGAGACCGCCGGGCGCACGCGGCGGATGACGGCGCGCAGCCGCGCCACCAGCTCGCCCGGGCTGAACGGCTTCACCACGTAGTCATCGGCGCCGCTGTCAAGGCCGCGCACGCGGTCGCCCTCATCGCCGCGCGCCGTCAGCATGATGACCGGCAGGTCGCGCCACGCCGGCGCTCGGCGGATCTGGCGACACACTTCGATGCCGGAGATGCGCGGCAGCATCCAATCGAGCAGCACCGCGTCGGGCATGGTCTCGCGCAGCTGCAGCAGCGCCTCCTCGCCGTCATGCGCCTCGTTGACGGCGAAGCCCTCGCGCTCGAGATTGTAGCGCAACAGCGTGACGAGCGCCGGCTCGTCCTCGACCACCAGCACCAATGGCCGCATCACCCGGTCCCTTCGCCGCCGCCGGGACCGCGCTCGGTGTCGACGATGGCGAGGGTCGAGCGGTCTCCCTTGGGCCGAACCTGGGCGAGCGGCGTGCCATGCACGAGGAAGTAGAGGGTTTCCGCGACGTTGGTGGTGTGGTCGCCGACGCGCTCGAGGTTCTTGGCGATGAACAGCAGGTGCGTGCAGGCGGTGATGTTGCGCGGATCCTCGATCATGTAGGTGAGGAGCTCGCGGAAGAGG
>DASWFH010000328.1:0-3909 GCA_036394355.1 Allostellaceae bacterium
CCGGCGGCGAAGGCCTTGTCGCCGGCGCCGGTGATGAGGAGCGCCTTGACCGAGCGGTCGGCGTCGACCTTGCCGCAGATGCTGGCGAGGCCCTCATACATGTCGAAGGTAAGGGCGTTGCGCGATTGTGGGCGGTTGAAGGTGACGCGCGCGATGCCGTCACGGGTCTCGTAGAGCAGGTCGTCGGACAAGGGGAAGCGCCTCCCGGGCGGCTGGTTCATGCGACTGCGCCCATGGGTAACACCGCCCTCCGCGGCTGGAAAGCCCCCCGATGACGGCGATGTGATGGCGCGGGTAGGCGCGGGACGGTTGACAGTCGCGCACCTGCGTGCGGGATAATCGCCGCGGCGCCGGCTCGGATGGAGGCGCAAGGGCAACGGGGAGGGGCATGATGGGCGTACGCGTGCTGTGGCTGGTGGCGGCGCTGTGCGCCGCTCTGGGCGCCGGCGTCCCGGCGCGAGCGGCGGACGGCAAGGTCGAGCTGCTGTGGCTGGGACAGTCGGCCTTCCGCCTGACCACGCCCGGCGGCAAGAACATCCTCATCGACCCCTTCATCACGCAGAACCCGAAGACGCCGGCGGAGTGGAAGGATCTCGACAAGCTCGGCAAGCTCGACATCGTGTTGGTGAGCCATGGCCATGGCGATCATTTCGGCGATGCCGCGACGATCGTGAAGCAGCAGCACATCCAGATGTGGGGCCCGGCCGGCCTCGCCGACACGCTGTGGGAGCTCGGCATCCTCACCTCGGACGAGGCGCCGCGCATGGGCAAGGGCGGCACGATCACGCCCTTGGGGCCGGACATCAAGATCAGCGAGGTGCGCGCCGACCATTCCTCGGAGTTCATCTATGTGAACCCTGACAGCAAGAAGCGCGAGGTGCATATCGGCGGCGAGCCGGTCGGCTTCATCATCAAGCTCGAGAACGGCTTCACCATCTACCACATGGGCGACACCAACGTGTTCGGCGACATGAAGCTGATCGGCGACTACTACAAGCCCGACCTCATCCTCGTGCCGATCGGCGGCCATTTCGTGATGGACCCGAAGGAAGCGGCGCTGGCGACGGTGATGATCCATCCGAAATACGCCATCCCCATCCACTACGGCACGATCCCGCAGCTCAAGGGCACGCCGGAGGAATATCTCCAGGCGCTCGGCAAGAGCAAGACCAAGGTCATCGTCATGACCCCCGGTCAGACGCACACCTTCTGAGCGCTCAGGCGCGCTTCGCCCCGTAATAGAGCATGACCGTGTGCCTGGCCTCAGCGAAGAACAGCCAGCGCTCGATGAAGACGCCGAGCTGAGCCAGCGAAGCGGCGAGCAGCGCCGCGCCGGCGCGCGGCCAGCCGCCCAAGCCGAGGCCGAGCAGCGTCAGCGCGACCGGCGCCGCGAAGGCTGAGACGAAAGCGATGCGGCGCAGCTTCGCCGCATGCTTGCGGGCGATGCGGAAGCCCATCTCCTTGAGGAGATAATTGTCGCTGCTGTGCGGCGCTTCGAACAGGCGGACATCGCCGAAACGGCCGAGCCCGGTCGCCGAGGCGGCCGTGCTGGCGCCGCCGCTGCGATCGATGAAGCGCCAATACCCCAGCTTGAGCGGCGCCGCGACGGCGATGGCGGCCAGCGCGAGCGCCGCGACGAGCGGGCGTTCCGGCCCGAACAGCGCGACCAGCGCGGCGAGCCACAACGCCCCGGTCATCGCCGCCAGCGCGAGGTAGTTGGGCACCACCCAGCGATTGTGCCAGCGCTGGATGGGTGCCAGCGAGCGGTAAATCTGCGCCGTGCAGTAGACGGTCGCCAGCGCGCCCAGCGCGGCGAGCAGGCCCGCGCCCGACCACAGGCCGCCGGTCGTGCCGAGGAAAGCCCAGCCGATGGCGAAGAGCCCGGCCGGCGCGTAGGTCGCGAGCGCCGCCACGCCCTCGCGCGACAGCCAGGAGGAACGCCATTCGCCGAGCGCCCGCCAGGCGCGCTCGGGATGGCCGAGATGCCAGGTCGAGGCGACGAGGCCGCCCGTCACCGCGCCGAGCGCCAGCGCAAAGGCGGCGATGCCGAAGCCGCGCCCGGGCGGCAGCGTCCCGGCGGCGCCGAGCAGCCCGAGCCAGAACAGGAGCCCATAGCCGGCGCCCGAGGCGGTGGTGAAGACGATGATCGAGAGGGCAGGGTGCAAGGCGGCGGCGAGCCGGGCCGCCGCTCAGGGATCGAGGCGGCGCCAGCCCTCGGGACCGAGCCCTTCGAGCGGATGGAAGCGTGCCTTGTACGCCATCTTCGGGCTCTCGCCGATCCAGTAGCCGAGATAGACATAGGGCAGGGCGAAGCGCCGGCCTTCATCGACCAGCGCCATCACCAGCAAGGTGCCGAGGCTGCGCCGTCCCTGGTCGGGATCGAAGAAGCTGTAGACCGCGGAGAGCCCGTCATCGAGCACGTCGACGAGACAGGCGCCGAGCAAGGCGCCGTCGGCGGCGCGCAGCTCGACCAGCCGGCTCATCACCGGGCTGTCCTCGATCATCGCCCGGAAATCGCCGAAGGTCATCGACGCCATGTCGCTGTCGGTGTGGCGCAGGCGCTGGTAGCGCGTGAACAGCCGGTAATGATCGAGCGTGGCGCGCGGCTCGGCCACCCGCACGGCGAGGTCGCGGTTGATCCGCTGCACGCGGCGCAACGAGCGCGTGGCGGCGAAGGCGGCGACGGGGATGCGGACGGGCACGCAGGCCGAGCAGCCGGCGCAGGCCGGCCGGTAAGCCAGGTGGTGGCTGCGGCGGAAGCCGGCGCGGGAGAGGGCGTTGTAGAAGCTCATCGCCTCATGCCCGGCGAGCTCGGTGATGAGCTTGCGCTCCATGCGGCCGGGGACGTAAGGGCAGGCGAGCGCGGCGGTGCGGTAGAAATGCTGCGGCGGGACGAAGGGCGACGGGGCGGCGTCCGCGGCGCGCGCCGCTTCCGCCGTCGTGTGTCGCGTCACTCGCCCATGGCCTTCGGGCATCGTCCCATCCATCCGCAGCCGACTGGCCGTGCGCCCCGGCGCTTTCGCGGATTATGGCCGAGTTGCCCCACGCCGCGCCAGGGCCAAGGCGGCGATCATCGCTGGGCGGCCCTCGGCCTCCCGCAGCAAGACAATGCCGAGGCGTCGGTTGCGCGGCGAGGTCGGATCGTCCGGCACCGGCGGACCGCGCGCTCGACAAGGCCGACGAGGCGCTCGATCCCCGCCGGCAGCCCGTCAGCGACGAATTCGCGGCGACTCGCATTGGCGCGGTCGGTGATCCGGGACCGGCTCGAACAAGGGTCAGCGCAGCGCCTGATCGAGGTCGGCGATCAAATCGTCGACGTCCTCGACGCCGACGGAGAGGCGGATGAGCGTGTCGCCGATGCCGAGCGTCTGGCGCTGCTCGGGCGGTAGCGAGGCATGCGTCATGATCGCGGGATGCTCGATCAGGCTCTCGACGCCGCCCAGGCTCTCGGCGAGCGCGAAGATCTCGACCCGCTCCAGGAAGCGCCGCGCCTCGGCAAGCCCGCCCTTGAGCTCGATCGTCACCATGCCGCCATGGCCATGCATCTGGCGGCGCGCCAGCGCGTGCTGCTTGTGGCTGGCGAGGCCCGGGTAATGCACGCGCGCGACCTGCTTCTGGCGCGCCAGATGCTCGGCGATCGCCTGGGCGTTGGCGCAATGCCGCTCCATGCGCAGCGCCAGCGTCTTGAGGCCGCGCAGCGCGAGGAAGCTGTCGAACGGGCCGGCGACGGCGCCCACCGCGTTGTGCAGGAAGGCGAGGCGGTCGGCAAGCGCCGCGTCCTCGCCGACCACGACGACGCCGCCGACCATGTCGGAATGGCCGTTCAAGTACTTGGTCGCGGAATGCATGACGATGTCGAAGCCGAGCTCGAGTGGGCGCTGCACATAGGGGCTGGCGAAGGTGTTGTCG